>NZ_CAUVXP010000184.1:0-10307 GCF_963555955.1 Protofrankia sp. Cas3 | reverse complement strand
GCGTAGGTCCGTTCGAGGTAATCCAAGCGTCGCGTGGTAACCCGGCGAAGCACCGGAGCCACCAACGGCGATGCCGCGTCCGCCAGCACCGCCGCCTCGACCGAGCCGGTGCCCACCCCGACAAAAGCCTGGTGGAACAGCACCCGGAGCTGGGCCCTCGGGTCGGCGTGGACCTCGAGATCGGCGATCACCTGCTCGGTGTGCCGACGCTCCCACTCCTCGAGCGCCGCCACGAGGAGCGCGTCCCGGTTGGCGAAATGCCAGTAGAAGCTGCCCTTGGTCGTTCCCAGCCGGACCGCGACCGGCTCCACCGCGACCGCCGCGACACCACCGTCCGCGAGCGCGTCGAGGGCCGCGTCGACCCACTCACGCCGACCCAGGCGCGGCGCCCGGCCGCTGGTCTTCGCCACGTCCGTACGCTACCGTACAGACATCCAACCGTACGGCACCGTATGGACCGTGCCGCGACGGTGTTCCGAACCGTGACAAGGCAGGCGCGATGGTCACCAACATCCACGCCAGGACGGTCGCCGGGTCGGTCGAGGCCGCCGGTGCGTTGCTCGACACCCTGGCCGGCCCCGACGACCGGCTCTGGCCCACCCGCGGCTGGCCGCCGATCCACTTCGACCGGCCACTCGGCGTCGGCGCCGGCGGCGGCCACGGGCCGATCCGCTACGCCGTCGACTCCTACACGCCAGGTCGCGACATCACCTTTCGGTTCGACCCACGCATCGGGCTCGTCGGCACCCACCACTTCACGGTGGCGTCGCAGCCCGGTGGCCGGGTCGAGCTCCGCCACACGCTCACCGGCCGCACCACCGGGACGACGCGCCTGAGCTGGCCGCTGGTCTACCGACCGCTGCACGACGCGCTCATCGAAGACGCGCTCGACAACGCCGAACGGGAACTCACCGGCACGCTCGCCAGCCGGCCGGCCGGCTGGTCCCGGCGGGTCCGGCTGCTGCGAGGCGTGCTCGCGCGCACCCGACGACAGCCGGGGGCGACGCAGCCGCCGTCGCTGCTGCCGGGAGCCGCGTTCGGCAGCCGCTACAGCCGGCGGGTCGCCGCCTCCCCCGAAGCCGTACGGCAAGCCATCCTGGACCTCGAGACCACCGACCTGCCCCTGACGGGAATTCTGACGACCATGCGAAGCCTGCCCGCGCACATGTTTCGCCGCACCGGCCCCGGCGAGACGACCGGCACCCCCGAGCCAACCCGGCTCGTCGACCAGCTCGCCGGACGCGGCTTCGTCCGGCTCGCCGACGAACCCACGCTGCTGGCCCTCGGGACGGTCGCACGGTTCTGGCAGCCACGGCCAGCACGGGCACAGGTCGCCGACGCCGCCGGCTTCGCGGCCTTCGACGAGCCCGGCTGGGCCAAGGTCGCCACGGCGCTCACCATCGTCTCGGCGGACGGCGGGCGTAGCAGCATCCTGACCACGACCACGGCCATAGCGCCGACCGACGACGCCGCCCGGCGAGCCTTCGGTCGCTACTGGGCGCTGATCCGGGTGCCGTCCGGTCTGATCCGCCGCGAATGGCTCGCCGCGATCGCCCGCCGCGCCGAAGCGACACCCACCTGACATCGTGCGTGTTACCGAATCAGATGCTCGGGAGAGCCCGTTCGTCGCTGCGGCCGCTATGATCTGCCACGCGAATGAACTCACGCCTGTTATGGCTTGCTCAACAGGGTCACATGCTCGACGACGACGCCGCGTAAGAGCGCCCGGCAATAGGGGTGTGGATCAAGGAGCGGGGCTGGGGCACGTAGATCGCGAGGCGGAGGAGGAAGGCACCCTGGTGTTGGGTGTCGACCGACGACAACGACGACGACGACGACGCATCATTCGATCATGCCCGGTCGGCCACCCTGACTGCCACGCCCGGCCAACGCAACAGCGCCCCGGCATGTGAGTTCGCTTCGCGCGCTGCGCGAGCACGGACTCTACTGCGACGGCCTGCACAGGTCGCACCGTTCGCGACCGTTCCAGGAAGGCCAGCCGAAGGTATCGGGCGACAGTGCCTTCGTCCCCAGCTCCTCTCGGACATACCGCCTGTAGTGCCAGACCGCGTCGAGGTACGGGTGGTACGCGTCGTGAAAGCTGGCGGATGAGATGGAAGCACCTGCTGCCACCACCCGTCGCAGTGCCCGCAGCTGTTCGTACATGGCCTGACCCGCGCCGGCCACGGTCGAGGTGGCGTCGATGAAGAGCCTCTCCCTCGCCTCGTAGATTCCCGCGTCAGCCAGTGCCGCGCGGGTACTCACCTCACGGTTGCTCGGCGTCTCAGATCCTTCGGCGATCTGGCGAAGCCGGGTATGGCAAACCCCTACCGCGGAGACGAAATCGATGTACAGGCTCCGGCGATTGGCCTCCCGGCTCCTGTCTTTCTCGTCGTGATGGCGCAGGACGTCGGCCAGGATGGTCCCCGAAAGAGCGAGGGCGCCACCGCCTAAGGTCGCGACCAAGGTCGTCCAGTCCACACTCGCCCCTCTGCCTGTCGTGCCCACGAAAAGTGCACCCTCTGCGACTGCCCTCGTAGGGAGGCTACGACCCATCGCATCGCGGTCGCGAACCCATGGCGACAGCGCGCGACCCTGTGGGGCTCCAGAACGTCGATTCGTGCTGACGCTGTTACGGGTCCGCGGTGAGAGGGCCAAGAACGTCGAGCCGCTCGTCCTGCGCCATCAGGTCGCGGTACTGCGCCGCCACGTCCACCGCCCAGCGCTCGAGCCGACAGACCGGGTCCTCCTGGCGGCGCTGTCGCGGCTGCTACCCCGGACCCGGTGGGATGCCTTCTTCGTGACGCCCGCGACGCTGCTGCGCTGGCACCGCGAAATCCTCGCCCGCAAGTGAACGTATCCCCGGACGACACCGGGGCGTCCACCGGTTCGCCGCGAGATCCGCGCCCTGGTGCTGCGGCTGGCCGGGGAGAACCCCGGCTGGGGGCACCGCCGGATCCAGGGCGAGCTGGTCGGGTTGGGCTACCGGGTCGGGGCCGCGACCGTGTGGCGGATCCTGCACGCGGCCGGTGTCGATCCCGCACCACGGCGGGTGGAGGCCTCCTGGCGGTCCTTCCTGCGGGTGCAGGCGGCCGGCATCCTGGCCTGCGACTTCTTCACCGTCGACACCGTCTTCCTGCAGCGAATCTACGTGTTCTTCGTCGTGGAACACGCCACCCGCCACGTCCACGTCCTCGGCGCCACCAAGCACCCGACCGGAGCCTGGGTGACACAGCAAGCAAGAAACCTGCTGATCGGCCTCGACGACCGCGCCGGAAACTTCCACTTCCTGATCCGTGATCGTGACAGCAAGTTCACCGCCACCTTCGACGCGGTATTCACCGGTGCCGGGATCAGCGTGCTGCCCACCCCACCACAGGCCCCCAAAGCGAACGCGATCGCCGAAAGGTGGGTCGCCAGCGCCCGCCGCGAGTGCACCGACCGGATGCTGATCGTCTCCGAACGACACCTCACGTCGGTCCTCGATACCTACGCCGAGCATTTCAACACACACCGGCCGCACCGCTCCCTCGACCAGCAACCACCCGACCCGCCAGCACCACAACCCACCCCAGGCGCCGCCATCCGTCGCACCCGCATCCTCGGCGGCCTCATCAACGAATACCGCAACGCCGCCTGACCAGGTCCCCTGGCATGGACGCCACCCGGCAAACCCACAGGTCACCGGCCCAATCGGCGTTTTGGAGCCCCACAGGCCCGGATCGCCTTGACGTGCGATCTTGCCGTCTCGCTTGCGGTGCACCTACCGGCGTGTTCGGTAGCAGCGCAGCCACATCTCAACGCCATCATCGACGATCTTCTCGATGTCGGCGGGTGAGAGGTCGCGCATCCCGTAGCGGGACTGGTGCGCTGCCTCGTACGCGGTGAGCAGGACGAGTTGGTGGGCAGCCAGGTCGACGTCGCGCACCTCGAGGACCCCGTTGTGGACCTGCTGTTTGATCTCGCGCGCGAGGACCTTCTCGAAGACGGTGCGCGGGCGGGCCCATTCGTCACCGAGCTCGGGGTGGCGCACCTGCTCGGCGATGATGACGCGGCGCAGCGCGTTGATGTTTTTCGCGAGGATCAGTTCCACCCAGATCCGTGCGGCGGCACGAAGGTCGCGGTCCAGGTCACCTGACTCGGTGAACTCCGTCGCGAACCGGGACTCGGCTTCGCTCGCGGCGTCGCGCTGTGCCGTCTCGATGACCGCGGTGAACAGGCTCTTCTTGTCGCCGAAGTGGTTGTAGATCGTCTGCTTGGAGACCCCGGCCTCGGCCGCGATCGCATCGACGCTGGTGTCGGTGAAGCCGTTGCGTAGGAACACCCGCCGGGCGGCGTCGATGATCGCCCGCCGCTTGTCGGGCCGGCCGGGGTGCGTGTCCGGCGATGGGGCCGCCGAACCGGCGGCCGGAGCCCGCCCACCTTGACCACGTGGACTCACAAGTCCAATACTAGCGAGAGAACTTGGACTAGACGGTCTAGTCCAATACTGGGAGCGTCCATGTCCTCTCTCCTCCGGCGCCGCACCGTGGCTGCCCCGGAAGGTTCCGCGTCCGTCGAGGCGGTGGTCCACGCCGATGGACTGAGCAAGGTCTATCCGGATGGCACGGTCGCGGTGGACGGCCTTGATCTGTCGGTCCGCCGGGGCGAGGTGTTCGCTCTCCTCGGCCCGAACGGCGCGGGCAAGTCCACCGCGGTGGGCATGCTGACGACGGGTGTCGTGCCGACGGCCGGCCGAGCCTGGGTGGCAGGGATCGACGTCGCGGGCCGGCCGGCCGACGCCCGCCGGAACATCGGCGTGGTCCCGCAGCGCAACACCCTCGACCGGAGTCTGACCGTGCGGGAGAACCTCGTCTTCCACGGGCGGTTCTTCGGCATGCGCACCGCCGATGCCCGCCGTGAGGCCGATCTACGGCTTGAGCAGGTCGCGCTCGCGGACGTCGCCGGCAAACCGGTGGACGGCCTGTCGGGTGGCATGACCCAGCGGCTGATGATCGCCCGCGCGATCCTGCACCAGCCGGCGGTCCTCTTCCTCGACGAGCCGACCACCGGCCTGGACCCGCAAAGCCGTCTCGCCCTGCACAGCATGGTCCGCGAGCTGCGCGCCGCCGGTCAGACGATCATGCTGATCACCCACGACATGCAGGAAGCCGACCAGCTCGCCGACCGGGTAGCCATCATCGACCACGGACGCCTGCTGGCCCTCGACACGCCCGAGAGCCTCAAGCAGTCGATGGACGCCGACACGGTCGTGACGGTGGCGGCAGAGACACCGCCACGGCAGCTGGCAGCACTGCTGCGCGAGCAGGTGCCCGGGATCCACGACGTCCACATTCTGCAGAACGCCGTCCTGCTGATGGTCCACGGAGGGCGAGCAGTGTTCCCGGCCATCGTCGCCGCTGTGACAGGCGCAGGCATTGTCCTGCGCGATATCCGCGTCGACGAACCCTCCCTGGAAACCGTCTTCATCCGCCTCACCGGCAAGGAGCTCCGCGACCGATGAACACCGCCACCGCCGTCCCCGACCCGGCCGCCACACCGGTCCACCCCTCCGTCGTCGCGGCCAGCCGCGCGGTCGGCGCCCTGCTCGCCCGCGACCTCACCGTGCTACGCAGGCAGCCAAGCAACTTCCTCGCCCGCACCGTGGTGCAACCCCTGATGCTGCTGTTCGTCCTCGGCTACGTCACCCCGAAAATCACCCCCGGCCACGGCACCGGCGCCCAGGCGGGCGACGAAGCCACCACACTCCTCGCCGGGATGCTTGCGATGGTCGTCCTGTTCCAAGGCATCTTCGCGGTCGCCATGCCACTGGTCCAGGAGTTCGGCTACACACGCGAGATCGACGACCGTGTCCTGTCCCCTATCCCCGTCGGACTCGTCGCGTTCGCGAAAGTCGTCGCCGGCGCGCTGCAAGGCATGCTCGCCGCGGTCGTCGTCTTCCCCCTCGCCGAGTTCGTCCCCTCCGCCCGACCCGACGTCCACCTCCACTGGGCCCTGCTCCTGACGCTCGCACCAATCGGGGCGCTGATGTGCTCCAGCCTCGGCCTTTTCCTAGGCACCGCCCTCGATCCGCGCAGCGTCACCGCACTATTCGCAATCATGCTGACGCCGCTGCTCTACCTCGGCTGCACCCTCTACCCATGGAGCACACTCGGCCCCATCCGCTGGGTGCAGGCACTGTCGCTAGCCAATCCACTGACCTACGTCAGCGAGGGCTTTCGCGCCTCCGTCACCCCCACCCACCACCTGAGTCTCTACATCATCTACCCTGCCCTCATCGGTTTCACGGCCCTGCTGCTCTGGCAGGGAATACGCCACTTCCGGCGCCGCGTCGTCACCTGACACACGCCCATGGGATATGTCATCTGCACAGCAGCGGCCGCCACCAATGGTGGCCCACGGTGACCGCCACCCAATCATCAACTACTCGACGCGGCCCTGAAAACGCACAGTCCCTTACACGCCGCGATAATATCCGGGTGGCGGGTACGCTGAGCGGCTGCTACTCGTCGATGCAAAACCCCCGGCGCGGCAGATATACAGTATGCAGCCGAAAATCGGCGATCCGCGCCGTTTAGGGAGCGGCCGCCGGGACAGGAACTGGAACGACAGTAACGACCGATTCAAGCCCGCGGAAATCTGCGGGATTGGTGGTGAACAGAGGAAGCTTGTTCGCTGCCGCGATGCCGGCGATCATCAGGTCGGCGACGCGGCCGCGTGGCTTGCGGTCCATGGCGATCGTCTCGGCGGCGATAATCCCGTACTGCCGGGCGGACTCAACATCGAAGGGCAGCGGGCTGAAGGTCGCCTCGACTCGCTGGACGCGAAGGACCCGCCGGGCGCGTTCACGGGCATCCACGGCCGAGTGCACCCCGGCCGACAGCTCGGCGAGGCTGACCGCGCTGGTTAGGAGCTCGGCGGGCAGCTGATCGACCGCCAGCCGTTCCAGGCATATCAGGATGTTCGTGTCGCCGAGCCCGCGCAGGTAGCGGGCAGTCACTCGCCGTCCCCGGGCTCGCGGACGCGTTCGTAGGCGTCGAAGTATGCCTCAGCGTCCGCGTAGCGCCCCTGATCGGCACGGAACGCCTCTGCGCTCATCGGAGGCAGGTCCTCGAACATCGTCATAAGCTCAGTGACCGGAACCGACTGGCGGCGCACGGGAGTCGCCTGGTGAACATAGGCGTCGATGGCAGCCAGCGCGACTTGCTGCATGGAACGATGTTCAGCCTCCGCCTTCCGCCGGAGCGCCTCCGTCTGTTCATCGCTGAGCCTGAGCGTCATAGCCACAACCCACATGATACCGCGTGGTACCACCAGTGCCCAGCGCTGGCACCGCCTCGACCGGCAGACTCAGCCGTCAGCCGATGACCGCGGCGATGGCGACCGATGACAGCTGGCGTGGATTCCCGGGCGGCGGGGCGGGGAAGGTGCGGATGACGAACACCGAGCTGAGCAGGCCGACGACGATCACGAAGGTGCGGATGGATCGCAGGTTCGAGGGGCATGGTTGTTCGGGTTGGCCAGGGTCGGCGCTGCCAGGTCAACAACCCGACTCGGCCGGCGCAGGAGATATGCACCTGGCTGGACGCCGTCTTCGCCAGGAGGGGCAGCCCCCATGGAGAACGCCATGAATGCATCCACCGCCGGGGACAGCGGTCCGATCGTAGTCGCCGGTGCGGGCTACGCCGGGTTGCACGTCGCCTTGCGCCTGACGGCCAGGCTGCGCAACAACCCCACGATGGAGCTGACCCTGGTCGACCGGCACGACTACCACCAGGTGCTCACCGAGCTGCCCCAGGTCGCCGGCGGCACCCGCGCCGCCAGCGCGGTGCGTATCCCGCTCCAGGACGTGCTGGCCGAGCGTGTCCGCTTCGTCCAGACCGAGATCAGTGGTTTCGACCTGGCCGGCCGGCGGCTGCTCACCGGGGCCGGGCCGATCGGCTGGCGGCGGCTGGTGCTGGCGCTGGGCAGTCGGCCCAATGATTTCGCCATCCCCGGTCTAGCCCAGCGCGCCCTGTCGGTGTACTCGGCCAGCGACGCCGAGCGGGTGTGGGCGGCGGCCAGCAAGGCGCTCGACGCCGCCGCGGCCGCCGCCAACCCCGAGCGGCAGCGCCGCCTGGCGACAGTGGTGGTCGGCGGCGGCGGCGCCACCGGGGTCGAGCTGGCCGGCGAGCTGGCCGAGGTGCTGCCCGAGGTGGCCAGCGGCCACGGCCTGGCGCCTGACCGGCCCGCCGTGCTGCTTGTCGAGGCAGGCCCCACCATCCTGGCTGGCTCCTCACCGCAGCTGATCGACAAGACCACCAGAATTCTTTCTGACCTGGGCGTGCAGGTCCGCACCAACGCGGCGATCGCCGCAGCGACCGAGGAGGGCTTCCGACTCAAGGACGGCCAGCTGGTGGAGGGCGGCGTGTTCGTCTGGGCAGGTGGGGTGAAAGCACCCGAGCTTGTTGTCGATTCGGGGTTGCCTACCGGCCACAACGGCCGCGTCAAGGTCGACCAGTACCTGCGCGTGCTGGACCATCCGGAGATCTACGTCGCCGGCGACCTGGCCTCGGTGACCGATCCGCGCACGGGGCATGTGCTGCCGCCGCTGGCGCAGGTGGCGCTGGAGGAGGGCGAGATGGTGGCCCGCAACCTGGACGCGGAGCTGGAGGGCGGGCCGCGGGAGGCATTCACCTTCCATGACAAGGGGTTCGTCGTCTCGGTCGGGACCCGCCGCGGGGTCGCCGACATCGCCGGTACCACCACCGGCGGGCGGCTGGCTCACCTGCTCAAGGACGCCATCGAGTGGGAGTACCGCCAGTCCGTCAGGCACCTGCGCGGCTGGGACCCGATAGCGCGGTGACCACTACCCCTGCTGCTGCGAGCGACCAAGGAGCAGACGCCGCTCGCTGGCGCCTGATCAAGAGGCCGCCATCAGGATGGCCGACCACAACGGCTGCGCGTTGAAGCTGGCCAGCCCGAGGATCGCATGGCCGCGCTCGCCGACACTCGATATGCCCTAGCCCTCAACCTCGGGAATCCCTTGATTTCTGCTCGTTGGCGCCCGCCGCTGACGAGCTGCAGCCAGTGCCTCCGTATCGGCCGTCAGCTCCGGAGCCGAAGCTGGCCGTACCCTCCGCCGGGAGCTTCGCAACGTCCTGACCCACAGCAAGAACGCAGGCCTGCCAAACCAAGGGTAACCAGGCCTACGGCCTCGCGAAGCGGGGCACGTCTCAAACTTTAACCAGCTCATCGGGGAGAGGGGATCAGGGCAATGAGTACAATCAGGACAAATGATGGCACCGAGATCTATTACAAGGACTGGGGCGCTGGCCCGGTCGTCACGTTCTCGCACGGCTGGCCGCTGAACGCCGACGCGTGGGACGGGCAGATGCTGTTCCTGACGCAGAACGGCTTCCGGGTGGTGGCACACGACCGGCGCGGCCACGGCCGATCCAGCCAGGCCGGGTCAGGGAACGACATGGACGGCTACGCTGACGATCTCGCGGCCGTGATCGAGGTTCTCGACCTGCGCGACGCCACGCTGGTAGGCCATTCCACCGGCGGCGGCGAGGTGACGCGGTATATCGGACGGCACGGAACCGGACGCGTCGCGCGGGCCGTCCTGATCTCCGCGGTACCACCGCTCCTGCTCAAGACCGACGCGAACCCGGAGGGCCTGCCGATCGAGGTCTTCGACGGCCTGCGCGCGGCCCTGTTCCAGGACCGCGCGCAGTTCTACCAGGATCTTGCCCTGCAGTTCTACGGCGCGAACCGGCCTGGGGCCAAGGTCTCCAAGGGCGTGCTGGACCAGTTCTGGCTCTGGAGCATGCAGGCCGGGCTTAGGAACGCCTACGAGAGCATCAAGGCATTCTCTGAGACCGACTTCACCAGCGACCTCGAGAATTTTGACGTCCCGACCCTGGTCATGCACGGAGAAGACGACCAGATCGTTCCTGTCAAGGACTCGGCCAGGAAATCGGCCCGACTCATCAAGGGCGCGAAGGAAATCTACTACCCAGGCGCGCCGCACGGCCTTACCGCCACGCTCCAGGACCAGGTCAACGCTGACCTGCTCGCCTTCCTGCGTGGCTAGCTTTGCTTGCCCGGCATGGGGTTCACGGTCAGAGCACGTTGTGCGATCAAGCGGCGGCCAGCCCGTCGGCCACGAAAACGTCGAGCGCGCGGTTCAGGTGGCGCCACAAGTTCTTTGCCGATTGCTGACAGGTTTGATCGTTACTTCTGGTAGTCGGTGAGGTGGACGAGGGCGGCGGTGTCGTAGGCGTCGGTGGGAGGCCCGGTGCGCGCTCCGGTGGCCAGGACTG
>NZ_CAUVXP010000183.1:0-10427 GCF_963555955.1 Protofrankia sp. Cas3 | reverse complement strand
GGCGCAGTGGCGTGTACGTCTATGACGATGGTGCGGGGGTGTTTGAGGATAATGAGATCACCGGTAACACCCGAGACAACGTTGCCGTGGGGTCGGGGGGGAATCCGACGGTCCGAGGCAACCGCATCACCAACTCCCAGAGCGGCGGTGTCTACATCCATGATAATGGTGCGGGGGTGTTTGAGGGCAACATTGTCAACGGCAACCGGAGATGTGATTGGGACGTTTCGGGCGCTGACCAGACGAGGATGGTCCGTCGGTGAGAGTCTGGACTCGCCGATTCGCGTAGCGCGGGCCGTGGGCATGCCCGCGTTCTCGGCGAGGACTCGATTGGCAAAATTTCCGACCATCTTCCGGAACAGTGATGGATGAAGAATCGTGGGCGATGTCGAGTCTTCGGATAACGTGCGCCGGACTGTCCTCGGACCAGATTACCGCTCGACTGGGCATGCCGAGCACGGCGCACACCGATGCTTATTGGGCTGTGAACCTGGTATCGGACAGCAGTATCGCAATAGATCAACAATTGACTCATGTCAAGGATTTCTTTAGCTGTCGGTTGGATGATCTACAGGCAATAGCAGAAACTGCCGGGATCAACCTGCACCTGGGATGGACCCCGCGCCACCCGCAAGACGGCCTGGCTTTGGATGCAGATCTGGTTCAACTGCTCGCATCGATCAAGGCTTATATTCTGATTGATGTATATATTGATTGATGGTGCAAATTTTTCCGCGATCTATCTGAATTCTTTGGATTCGACGACAATGAAAATGAATGTACGCATGCGGGAGCTTCTGGAGTATGCGGCGACAGAAACCTGGAAACCCAGTTTTTCGGGTCGCGCACAATCTGTTGTCGAAGCCGGCTGGATAGTAGGCCCGAATGGTGCGCTCCTTCTGCGGGCAATGAATGGTAATAGCTGGAGCGGTGAATTCGATCCTTCGGAAATCGGACATTATGAGTATGAAGTCAACGACGTCTATATATCGCTTTCTGGCCTCAGGGGGGATATGAGGAGATATCTTCCCCGCGCGGCTTCGCGCGGCCTCTTTTTTGCCCGTCGAATGTTGAGGAATGCCTCCGCTCTTGAGGGAGGCGATCGATTGCTTGCGCTCGTCAGTATTTTTGCCGACGAGGATTACGAGGGTTTTTTTCTGCAGGGTGCTACTGTAAAATTCTTCAGTAGACGAGGCCATTATCCCGACTGGTTCGAAGACCTCGAAGGATTCCAGCGTGAAGCAATAGCCATTCTTGATCTTGCCGATGTGGCTGGGTTCTGACTCGGGTACTGGGGCGAAAATCCCCCGGCTGCAGCGATAGGTGGTCGAGCCTCAGCTGTGGCCGAGGCATGGCC
The DNA here is from genome assembly GCF_963555955.1 of Protofrankia sp. Cas3. NCBI lineage: Bacteria > Bacillati > Actinomycetota > Actinomycetes > Frankiales > Frankiaceae > Protofrankia > Protofrankia sp. Cas3. Next base: position 9,070 of record NZ_CAUVXP010000183.1, on the reverse strand, counting down.
GGCTGCGAGGGCTGTGGGTGACGTGACGAGGTGTGAGCGTTATGACGGCGTCGAGCGGTCTGGATTCGGGTCTGCTGTTGGGCCGAGTCAAGGCCGGTGGGAGCGCTACCAAGGCGGAGTTTGATCGGGTGGCGGAGAAGTCGGCCAGTCGGCGACGTCGAACCCGTCGGCGGCCAGCGACCTGGCGACCCGGTGCAGCGGCAGGCCCAGCACGTACTTCTGGTAGAGCAGCCGGGCCAGGAACCCGGCGGTGAACCGGCCTTTGCCGACCGTTTGAACCCGCCAGGTTCTTACCTCGAAGGCTGGAAAGCTCGGCGTTTCCATCCCGGCGGTCATCAGCTATCAGTCGTGGTTGGCTGCGGGCAGCGTCAGAAGTGTGACCGACACCCTGTAGGTTCTGTCGGGGATTTTCTGAAGTAAGCGCGAACAGCGGCAGTTGTGCGCCCGGGTGCGGCCGCTCCCGTCGGGCGAGCGCCCGCATGTTACCCGGCCAGCCCTTCAGCTGGTCACCTTTCGTACCCGTGCGGTACAGGCCGGTGAGCTCGGTGACGTCCGCGCCCTCCCGCGGCTCGCCCTCGGCGATCGTCACTGCGATGTCCGTGAACACCCGGCCCCGGTCGGCCAGCATCCACACCATCGCGGTCCCGACGTGGGAGACCACGTCTCTGCCGCCGACATCGACGGCCAACCCCTGCGACCGCCCCGTACCATTCACCTGGAAAGTGCCTCTCGGCTCGGGCTCCGACACGGACTTCAGACACCCGTATCTTCCCAGGTCAGGGGCACTTTCCTGCCATCGGACACCCCAGAGAGATCAAGGATCTTCGGCGTGAAAAGCCGAGGCCAAAATGACAGGGCCCAACTATGAGCTGCTACCAGCAAGATCAAAAATAAACTCCTGGTCACCTGTAAGGTTTGGCGCCCAGCTGGACATAGATATGGTGATGAGGACGGGAGGTTTTTGGATAGATGCGCGCGTTGGATCGGCTCAGCTGGAGGGCTCGGGATGAAGAAGTATTCGTGGAATTCTACCGGAAAAGCTTCAGGGCCGTACACTCCTACCTGGAGCGACGATTGGCCGACCACAGTGGCATAGACGACGCTGTAGCGGAGACATACCTTGTCGTGTGGCGGCGACGGCAGGATATCCCGCCAACAGACTCGGAGTCCATCGCATGGGCTATAGGCGTCGCCAGGTATTGCCTCGCCAATCAACGGCGAAGTGCACTACGCCGCCAAAGGCTCTTTATAAGGCTTAGGCAAGTCGCGCAAGAACCGCCCGGGATGAGTGAGAGCGGCAACTGGGAAGCCATCGTTATCGAAGAGTTCAACCGACTCTCTGATGGCGATAGAGAAATACTTGGTCTCGCTTATTGGGATGATCTTAAAGTTGATGAAATCGCTGTCGTTTTGAAGTGCACATCGAACGCTGCATCGGTCCGACTGCATCGAGCGAAACGCCGCCTTAAAGAAAGAACGGAGGCTGTTGCCAGCGCCAGTTTTTGCACGGCTGAAGAAAAGGTAGATGGTTAACTTCGAACTTTCCGGGGTGTGCGATGAACCCAACGTCAGAAGAGCGACTGGGTGAAATACTGCGAGCAGCGGATCCGTTCGATTCACTCGGCGGGGACATGTGCGAATCGGACAGTCATGCAGGTGAGATACTGGCCGAAAGAATACGGCCTAGAATCAAGCGTCGCGCACGACGTATTATTTTGATTCCGGTGGCTGTCGCCTGCGCGGCGGCGGCAATCGGTGCCGGCTTCGCGCTAGGAACCGCACCAGCCAAGATGGCAGCTACTGGCTGCTACCAGTCTACAAACCCAAACAGTGACGTAGCGGTACTGAACACAGTCGCATCAAACCCACTTGACGCCTGCAGGTCGATTTGGTCCGCATCATTCAACGAGCCGCCACCGGACGAGCTGGAGGCTTGCGTTGGACCTTCCGGTCAGGTCGTCGTTTATCCTGGCCGCGCTGGCCTCTGCGACAGCATGAATCTTCGTGGGTTCAGTGGTGCCGTCTCCGATGAGGCCCGCGGTGTTGCGGCGGTTAATCTCGAATTTCGCGCCCATTACCAGGGCGCGAGTTGCATAGATCCATCCGATGCGAGGGGAGTTCTAAAAGGAATCTTGGACAAAAACGGCATGGCGGATTGGAGTATCGATGATGGAGGTTTCGCCCAGCCCTGGAGTGAGGGCCGCCCGTGCGCCTATCTTGTAATGAATGAAAGCTCGAGCAGAGCGGTACTTCTGCCAGTACCGAGGGCGTGATTCGACGGAAAGATATCTTGGCTCGGGCTCGCAGCCGGTTCGCACGGCTCCCTGACTATCGGCTTGTCTCAAAGAAACCTTCAGGGTTTGCAGAAGTGACTGATCGAGAGTCCAGGATGAGGATCGCTGGCTAATTTCGCCCGTGCCTCGACGGTCGGGTCGGTGGCCGGTGGAATTGGTGCAGTCAGCAACCGTTCCACCGGCCCGGCCACCGCTTCCAACACAGGCCGGACCCGCAGCGTCTCCCGCGGAAAGTGATGATTGGTGCGATGCTGCCGGCGGTCGCTTGCCCATGGTACTTTCTCGTGATCGTAAGCGCGGTCGGCAAGCAGGTAGCGGGGACGGCGCCGTGGCCGCCCGCGTGGGCCCTCGGTCGCTGAACCTGACCGCGTGCACCAACTGGTTCGGTCGAGGCGTTCAACGACGCGATCATGTAGATTATCACGGACAGCGTCAGTGTCCCCACACTGCCCGACGCCGCCCAGGCGCCTTGCATCGATCCGACCGAGCAGTTCGTCGAAAACCGACCTTCAGCGATCATTGTATACAATGTGGCACACGGCCACCGGTAGGATCGTCGAGGGGTCACGCGACCCGTGATGATCAACCGACGGCCGTGCTACGCCCGTAACGGTCATGCCGGTCATACCGACATGGCCACCCACCGTCCGGAATCCAATTTACTGATCACAAAACCGCCGCTGTCGTACGGTGGGCGGGATCGGTGGTTTTACTGACCTTGATCAATGGGTTGCTAGTAGTTCCATACCGCAGATACACGGTCGTTCCAACCTGCCGCTAGAATTGGTTCTGAGTGGTTTGCACTCGTGTTACCTGGATACCAGTAGCCAGTGCCGTCCGAGTTGTCAGGTAGATGTGTTGGGCAGGTGCCGGTTATGAACGAGGACATCTTGTCGTTGAATCCCCACGGGACCAAGCTCTGGAGGCCCCTGTCCCAGAACTGAAGCCTGTCACCTGAGAGGAGGCCGTCTTTGAATAGCTGGAGAGGTGTCAAACAGCTCGCCAAGGCAACGTTCACGCTGGCGCTGCCGGCAGATCGGGAGGCTCTGAGACTCTGCATCCTCGCGTCACCCTCGGCCCGGGTACGGAAACACTCAGCTCCGCCCGGAAGGTCCTTAGAGACAATGCAATCGTGAGCGTCTCCCCAACCTTTCGAAAGGTCAATCGTACGACCCTCGAACTGGGCGAGACCGCCCGTACCCTGGGCGATTGCGGAGTCTGGCGTGGGCGGGACGGGGGCCGGCGATGGATCCGCCAGCGCTGGTGCCGCTAAGGCGAGACCTATCGCGACGGTCGCCGCACCGAGCATCAGCGTTCGTAGGCGCTTCAAATTAACTCCTCTGTTGCAGGACTAAGTTCAGCCAAATTGAGCTGAAACCCTGGCAAGTGAACCAGCGGGGCGGGCGAGGACTAGTTGGAGCACACAACTAGGTTCACAGCGCGAACTTATCGGCTACGCTGCGTAAAAAGCTCCATTTTGGCGTGATGATAAGTTTGTCACATTTTCCTCAAGGTTCGGCCCTTGGTGATCCCCTGCGATAAGGGCTCGCTCGGGATCCCGTTTGTTGTGGAGTGCCGTGCGACTTGCGAGGCGCAGGCTGCTCATCTCCTCCAGTGCAGCCAGCTTAGCGCTGAACATCACCGATCCGATGATCATCGGTGACTACGGATCGTGGCGAAACGCCGGGTGGCGGCCAGGTGCCAGGCGGGTTTGGTCCACTGTCGGATCAACGTGTTGGTCGACCTCGGGATGTGGGCTAATGGCTGAGCCGGGGTGGGCTCGGAGGATGACCGAGGAGCAGAACTTTCGGTTAAGAGCGACCGGCAATAGGGGACGCGGCGTCGCGGGGCTGGGGTGCGCACCTCGCCGCGTTGTCGTCGGTCGACACCCAACACCAGGGTGCCTCCCTCCTCCGCCTCGCGATCTACGCACCCCAGCCCCGCTCCTTGATCCACGCTCCTATTGCCGGGCGCTCTAAAAGTCATCGTCCAGCTGGGAAACACTGCGAGCTGTGCGCCGTGCCGCGATCATAATGGCGTCGCTGGCGGGCACAACCCCTCTTACCTCGGCTTTTCATGCCGAGATCGTAGATTGTTCCGATCTTCTCGGACACCGTCTTTAATCTTAATTTCGGGGTTCGGGCACGAGGGAAGCCCGGTCCGCTCGGGTGGGCGAGGATCCTGGCGAAGGCGGTGCGCAACGCCTCGGCCCACGGCCAGTTCTCCGGGATGCGTAACCGACGCCTCCTCTGTCCGTGCACGATCCGCCCGGCTGTGTGCAGCAGTGTGTAACGCATGGTCTTCGGCTCAGCCTTGGCGAGGTCGCCGTCGAGACCGAGCAGGGCCAGGCAGGCCAGCAGGTCGCAGGCGAGGGCGGCCGGGACACACCACGCCGAATGGATCGCACACGAGTGTGAGGGCAATCGACGCAGGCCGGTGTCTATCGCGCAGCGGATCCGGTCCTCGGCCCGGGCCTGCACCCGGTGGCAGGCCTCGAGGAACTGGGGCTGCCGGCCGGCCATGGTGGTGGCGGTGAGCGGGAACCGGTAGCCGGCGGGCTGCTCGAACAGCGGCAGTTGCGCGCCCGGGTGCGGCCGCTCCCGCCGGGCGAGCGCCCGCATGTTACCCGGCCAGCCCTTCAGCTGGTCACCTTTCGTACCCGTGCGGTACAGGCCGGTGAGCTCGGTGACGTCCGCGCCCTCCCGCGGCTCGCCCTCAGTGTCCCACGCCAGCTGGCTGTCCCCGGGCTGATCCAGCGCGGGGGTCTTGTGGACCGACGGAACCTGCACCATAGCGTCACTCATGGCGCATCCTCACTCTCGGAGAGTGGCATCGCTATTTCTACAGGCTCGGCCTCCGGCACGGACTTCAGACACCCGTAGCTTCCCAGGTCAGGGGTACTTTCCTGTCATCGGGCAACCCCCAGAGAGACCAAGGATCTTCGGCGTGAAAAGCCGAGGCTAACAACGTGCATGGGAGCGGCGGAACGCAGCGCCGCAGCCGCCGCCAGCGCGTTGTGCCGTGGACCACCTGTCGGGTTGCATGGGGTGGGCGGCGTGATCATGGTCGTCGCCGGGTGGTGCGGACATCTGTCACCGGTGGTGGCGGGGCTCGGCCTGTATCGCACCCGACCGGACCGACGGTGGGCGGGTGCCCTAGCGTGTGCGAAGGTTCTTTCGTAGCTGTTAAGCCCAGGTCACGCGATCATGACCTTTTCGCGTCGCCGGAGGTCCCCGGGGTAGGTCTGTACCTGCACGGGACGATCCGCGCCGGCGCGGACCGATCAGAGGGGACGATCTACAGATGGCCATCAGTCTCGCCAAGGGCGGCAACGTCAGCCTTACCAAGCAGGCGGCGGACGCGGGTACGCCCCAGCTCACCGCGTTGACGGTCGGGCTCGGTTGGGATGCCCGCACCACCACCGGAACCGACTTCGACCTGGACGCGTCCGCCATCGGCGTGAAGGCCGACGGCAAGGCTCTCACCAACGAGCATTTTGTTTTCTTCAACAATCTGAAGTCCCCGGAGGGCGCCATCACCCTCACCGGCGACAATCTCACCGGCGCGGGCGAGGGGGACGACGAGTCGATCGTCATCAACCTCGGTCAGGTACCGGCCGACATCGACAAGATTGTCGTACCGGTGTCGATCTACGGTGCGCAGGATCGGAACCAGAACTTCGGGCAGGTGCGTAACGCCTACATCCGCGTTGTCGACCAGACCGGCACCGAGCTGGTCCGTTACGACCTTTCCGAGGACTACTCCACCGAGACGGTGGTGATTTTCGGTGAGGTCTATCGCAACGGTGCGGAATGGAAGTTCCGGGCGGTCGGCCAGGGTCACAACGACCTTGGTGGTCTCGCCCGTGACCATGGTGTCACCATCTGACACCATGCGTGACATGGCCTGTCGGTGGACGGCGATGCTCCGGCTCCCCTTCCACCGATGGCAACGGTGTGTGATCGGTAGGTGGCGGTAGATCTGGGAAAGTCATGGGTATGACGCCCATGATGACCGCCTGGCAGGTCACCACACCGGCACCGGCGACGGCGCGACCGCTGCGGCGCACGGCCCTGCCCGTGCCCGAACCCGCTGCCGGCGAGGTGCGTCTGCGGGTCGCGGCGTGCGGGGTCTGCCGTACAGACCTGCATCTCGCCGAAGGCGACCTCCGGCCGCGTCGACCCAACACGGTTCCCGGGCACGAGGTGGTCGGCTATGTCGACGCCGTCGGCCCCAAGGTGGAAGATGTCGCCCCCGGTGACCGGCTCGGGATCGCCTGGCTGCGGGAGACCGACGGGACCTGCACCTACTGCCGGCGCGGCGCGGAGAACCTGTGTCTGGTCTCCCGCTACACCGGTTGGGATGCCGACGGCGGTTATGCCGAGTACGCCGTCGTCCGCGCGGACTACGCCTACCGGCTGCCTGAGGGCTACTCCGACGGTGAGCTGGCGCCGCTCCTGTGCGCCGGCATTGTCGGTTTTCGGGCGCTGCGCCGCGCCGACCTGCCACCGGGCGGCCGACTCGGGATCTACGGCTTTGGCGCGTCCGCCCACCTGGCCGCGCAGGTGGCGCTGGCGCAGGGTGCGAGGGTCCATGTGCTGACCCGGTCGCAGACGGCGCGGCGACTCGCGCTCGCGCTCGGCGCATCGTCAGCCGCCGGGCCCTACGACGCCCCGCCGGAGCCGCTGGACGCCGCGGTCCTGTTCGCGCCGGTCGGTGACCTGGTGCCCGTTGCGCTGGGAGCACTGGACCGGGGCGGGACACTGTCGATCGCCGGTATTCACCTGTCCGATGTGCCGGCGCTGAGCTACCAGCGGCACCTGTTCCAGGAACGGACGCTGCGGAGCACGACCGCGAGCACCCGGGCCGACGGGCGCGAGTTCCTCGAGATTGCTGCGCGGCATCGGCTTGCGGTCACGGTCCAGCCATATCCGCTCGACCGGGCGGACGAGGCGCTGATCGACCTGGCGGCGGACCGGGTGACCGGCGCCGCGGTCCTGTTCCCGGCCGGCTGAGCAGGGCCGGCTGAGCAGGGCCGGCTGCGGGCCGGTTGCGGCCGACCGTAGCCCAGCTGCGGATCAGGCCCGTTTGACGGCCGCCAGCCGGCGTTCGGCGAGAGTGAGCAGGTCGGATACCTCCCTGCTGAGGTAGCCGGTGGCGCCGCGTCCGATCTGCCGTCGGCGCAGGATGCCCGCGCCGACGAGTTCCTCGGCCGCGGCCCAGGCGGCCTGCACGGACACGTCCAGGATGCGCGCCGCGCTGGCCGCGGTGAGCACCGGGGATCCGGGTAGCATGGTGATCAACCGATCGGCGGTTGACGGTTCCCGGGGCCGGTTGCGAACCACAACGGTCTGCTCCCGGCAGGCTGCCAGCCGGGTGTCCCAGGACCGGCGCAGTTCGGCGATCTCGTCCGCGAAGGTGCGGGCCTCCTCGATCGCCACCACCATGGAGTCGAGAAAGAAGGTCAACCACTGGTTCAGCGCGGCATGGGAGGCCCGGCCGCCGGGCGGACCGTCGTGGCAGTAGGCGGCCAGGGCCGTCACATAGCGGTCGGACCGGCTCACAAAGGCGAGGCTGACCGGTAGCACGGCCGGCGTGACCAGGCCCCGTCGGGCGAGCACAGCATGGATCAGCATCCGCGCTACCCGCCCGTTTCCGTCGTCGAACGGTTGGATGGTCTCGAACTGGGCGTGGACGAGCCCGGCCTGGATCAGCGGTGGATGGGCGTCGCCCGACGCATAGGCGGCAAGATCAGTCATCAGGCTGACCACCTCGGACGGCGGCGCGGGTATGAACGCCGCGTCCAACGGGTTCCACTCGCTCCCGCCGAGCCAGGTCTGAACCGACCGTGTGCCGGTGTGCCGGTGGCCCGGGAGCAGGGTGCGTTGCAGGTTGACGATGCCGTCCACGGTGATTGCCCCGGGTTCGGCGAGATCGGTGACCGCGTGGCGGAGCGCGGCGATGTTGCGGGCGACCCGGCGGGCGTTCACGCTGAAGCCCTCGACGACGCTGTCGGTACCGGCTCCGCTCGCGAACTCCGCCAGGGCGACCTGCTGGGGAGGGACCCCGATGCCCGCGATGCGCGACGAGGCAACCGCCTCGGACCGCAGGAGAAAGCCGGCCAGCCGGTCCAGGCTCACCATGACTGTGCCGGTCAGCGACCGGATGCCCGCCTCGACGGCGGTCGCGCGTGCGATGAGATCATCGTGGAGGCTCGATGGCGACCCGGCGAGAGGATCGGGACAGTACGGGCGGTACACCCCCATGCGGCGCCCGCGCAACGGTGCGGCAGAGTTCGGGGCCCAGAGCTGTTCCCCGTATCGACCCATCGCCGGATTCCCCTGTTTTCAACATTTCGACACAGCCAAACTTTTGGAGTTTGCTCAACTACGGTTCCGACCCCGGCCCAGAAGCTGTAGCAGCCCGGCCGCGGTTGCGCTGAGTGCGGCGGCGACGAGCACATCCCGGGGTAGCAGGTCGGCGGATTCCCGCTGAATACGGCCGTGGAAGCGGTCGAAACGTTCCGGCCACGGACTGCGGCCGGCGAAGTAGATTCCGATTTTGTCGGTGTCGGGAAGGCAGGCCCCGCTCATACCGGCGAGCACTGCGAGCCTTCGGCCGGGTGGAGCGGCCGCCGTCAGAACACCCATTGCGACCAGACCCGCCACGCCGTCGCGTCGGGCGACCGGAATCCAGTCCAGCCCCGGGCCGGTACCCCAGTGCGGCAGCATGTCCATTGCCAGGTGAGAGGCGAAACCAACGGCAAACGCGGGTAT
>NZ_CAUVXP010000182.1:0-10457 GCF_963555955.1 Protofrankia sp. Cas3 | reverse complement strand
GCTCAAACCGGTGGACGCCGCCGCCGCCGCCGCCGAGGAGGTCGCCCGCACGCAGGACCTGTCCGCGTTGATCCCGGTAACCGGTAGTGATGAGATCGCTCGGATGGCCAACAGCCTCAACAGCATGCTGCGGGCGCTGGAGGCCTCCCGCGCGCGGCAGCGTGAGCTCGTCGACGATGCCAGCCACGAGCTGCGCACCCCACTCACCAGCCTGCGGACCAATATCGAACTGTTGTTGCGGGCCGAGGCCAACCCGGAGCGCGCACTGCCCGCGGACGATCGGGACGCGCTGCTGCGCGACGTGGACGCCCAGATCCGCGAACTGAGCGGACTGGTCAGCGAACTCGTCGAACTTGCCCGCGACGAGGCGCCCACCGAGGATGTCGAGCGCGTCGACCTGACCGAGATCGTCCATGATGCGGCCGACCGGGTGCGTAGGCGCGCCAAGGTCAAGGACGTCCAGATCGTGGTGAGCGCCGTTGCGTCGCCGGTGGACGGACGTCCGCATATGTTGGAACGGGCGGTGACCAACCTGCTGGACAACGCGGTGAAGTTCTCCCCGGACCAGGGCGAGGTGCACGTGCAGGTGGGTCCCGGCGAGGTTGTCGTCACCGACGAGGGCCCGGGGATCGCGCCGGCGGACCGCTCCCGGGTCTTCGACCGGTTTTATCGGGCGACGTCCGCGCGTGGGCTACCCGGATCCGGGCTCGGCCTGGCCATCGTGGCCGATGCCGCGGCCGTGCACGGCGGCCAGGTGCGCGCTGAGGCGGCCCCGGGCGGTGGGGCACTGTTGCGCCTGTCGCTCCCGGTTCCCTGGGACGTGCCGTCGCCGTCCTCCTCAGGTGCGCCGTCGGATGTCTGGCCGGGCGCGACCCTGGAGCAGGAGCCTGATCGCGTCCCCCACCGGTGGGAGGAGACATCGTCACCGGCATCGTCGTCCACCCGGCCCGCCTACCGCCGATCCTGGCGGGCGAGAGGATCCGGTCGTGCTCTCTGACAACGCCGGTCGTGAATCCGGCCTCGAGGTTGGCGGTCCGGCCGCCGGCCCTGGTGAAATCCTGGCCGCACTGGCGGATGCGCATGGCGTCGCCACCCGTTACGTCGACGCGGACGGCCGGGACGTGCCCGTCGCGGCGGACGTCGTGCGGACCGTGCTCGGCCTGCTCGATGTCGACGTCGCACATCCGGTTGCGGCTCTTGCGCAGGCGCGTGACGCGCCGTGGCGACGTGCGCTGCCGGCCTGCGTCGTGGTGCGGAGGTCCGCGGTCACGCCGGTGGTCCTGCGGGTGCCGCCCGGCCCCGTCCGCACCGCCGAGCTCGCGTTCGAAGGTGGTGGGAGCCGCCAGCTGACGGACTGGGGCGAGACCGTCGAACGTCGCACGGTCGACGGTCTGGACCTGCTCGGTATCCCGCTGAACCTGCCCGCCGGCCTGCCGCTCGGTGATCATGAGTTGCGGGTCACAGCCGGCGTGGCCTCGATCACGGCAAAGGTCGTCGTCGTGCCGGACACGCTGCCCGCTCCAGCGGGTGTGACCCGTGCCCGTACCTGGGGATGGATGATCCAGCTGTACGCGTTGCGGTCGGCGGCATCCTGGGGGATGGGCGACTACGCCGACCTCGCCGCGATCGCCGCGTGGTCCGGGTCGGCCGACGGTCGGCGCGCTGACGTCCTGCTGGTCAACCCGGTGCACGCGGTCGCGCCGACGGTTCCGGTCGAGCCGTCTCCGTACTACCCGGCCAGTCGGCGGTTCGCCTCGGCGCTGTATCTGCGTCCTGAGGACCTCCCTGAATACGCGCAGGTGGACGCCGCCACCCGGGCGCGGATTGATCAGCTCGCCGCCGCGGCCCGCGCGGGGGGCGATCCCGACCTGCTTGACCGGGACGGGGTGTGGCGGGCCAAGAGCGCCGCGTTCGAGCTCCTGTTCACCGCCACGGTCGAGCCGGCCGCACCGGCGGGCGACGATCGGACCGGCGACGATCGGGCCGGCGAGGAGGGCCTCGCCGACTTCGCCACCTGGTGCGCACTTGCCGAACGCCACGGTCGGGACTGGCGGCGGTGGCCCGCGGAGCTACATGATCCCCATGGGCCCGCGGTAGCTGCCGCGCGGGTTGAACTGCGTACCCGGATCGCGTTCCACCGCTGGTTGCAACGATGCTGCGATGCCCAGCTCATGGCCGCACAGGCGGCCGCCCGTGATAGCGGTATGACTGTCGGTATCGTTCATGATCTTGCGGTTGGCGTTGATCCCGGTGGCGCGGATGCCTGGGCCTGCCAGGACGTCTTCGCGACCGGCGCGTCCATCGGCGCACCGCCCGATGGTTTCAGCCAACAGGGTCAGGACTGGGCGCTGCCGCCGTGGCGGCCCGACCGGTTGGCCGAGGCCGGCTACGCACCGTTCCGGCAGATGGTTGCCGCCGTGCTCCGCCGGGGAGGTGGCCTGCGGGTCGACCACATCCTGGGACTATTCCGGCTGTGGTGGATCCCGGCCGGTAACCCGGCCTCGGCCGGTACGTACGTCCGCTACGACGCCGATGCCATGCTGGGGCTCCTCGCCCTCGAGGCGACCCGGGCCGGCGCGCTCGTCGTCGGTGAGGACCTGGGCACGGTCCAACCGTCGGTGGCGGCGACACTGGCCCGGGCCGGAGTGCTCGGGTCGACCGTCGCATGGTTCGAACGCGACGCGCACGGCGATCCGGTTGTGCCGCGCAGGTGGCGGGAACCGGCGATGGCGAGTGTCACCACACATGATCTTCCTACCGTTGCCGGCTACCTGACCGGCGAGCATGTCCGGGTGCGTGCCCGCCGCGGCCTCCTGCGGCAGTCGGTGGAGGCTGAACTCGCCGCCTGGCAGCGGGAACGGGACGCGCTGATCGCGCTGCTGCGCCGTGAAGGGCTGCTCGCCGTCGACCTCGCCACGCTCGACCAGGCTGCCCTGCCGGCATCCGGATCCGGTGCGGCCGGTGGCTCGGGTGGCTCGGGTAGTTCCGATACGTCCGAGGGCCCCATGTCTGCTCTGGGTCTTGCCGCGACCCGCGAAGTGGCTTTTGCCCTGCACGGTCTCCTGGCCCGATCACCGTCACGAATCGTGCTCGCGGCACCCGGCGATGCCGTCGGTGACCTGCGTCAGCCGAACCTGCCCGGCACCGTGGACTCCTACCCGAACTGGCGGTTTGCGGTCACCGACGCCGACGGCCGGCCCGTGACCGTCGAGCGGCTACGGGTGGACCCACAGGTACAGCGGCTTGCGCGGCTGCTCGCCTGCGTCCGCGATCAGGTCGACGGCGGGTGACTCGACGGCGGGTGAAAGGGGGGGCACGGGCCCGCCTTCCGAGGCGGTAGGGGCCTGCGCCACAGTGACAGGTGGCCCTCCCAGACGACCTCGGGCCAATCACCCGGTAACCTTCGGAACGTGACTCGTCGACGTCCACGGCACTTCACTCGCCGTGCACTCACCGTAGCGACACTGGCCGTCCTTGCGATTCCGGCGTTTGCCGGTGCCGCCCTGGCGCAGGACATCGGAGACAGTTACAGCCCCGACCCGCTCACGCCGCTTGAGACATGGCTCGTCTACGGCGGGACGATCGCGGCCGGCTTTCTCATCGCGGTCGTCCTGACCTTCCTGTCGAGCCGGGGGAGCGGCCCGTCCCGTTATCGCCCGGGACGCCCGTGGCAGCACGACGAAATCTGGATCGGCGAGCCGCCCGCGGTCGCAGACGACGAGCGTCCCCATGCGGCGGTACCGGGCTCGGGTGGCGCCAGTGGCACGTGGTGATGCGTTCACTCACGACCAGCTTGATCGACTTGAAGGCGCCCGAGCGGCGGCGGAGGCCCAGACCGGTATTCGCTTCACCGTCCGGGTAGGTGCGGTCGACTGTAACGCCGACCTGTTCGCTGAGCAGGCGTTGGCCAACCTGGTGGACACGACGCGGGACCCCGCCGTTCTGCTCCTGGTGTCGCCCGGCCAGCGGTTTGCCCGCATCGTGACGACGCACGCGGCCAAGGGCCGCATCTCCGACCAGGCCGCCGGGCTCGCCGTCCTGACGATGATCTCCAGCTTCACCCTCGGCGACCTCGTCGGGGGGATCGTCAACGGGCTGTACCAGTTGGCGGACGTGGCCGGTCCGCCGGATGCGGATTCCCAGCACGCCGGCACTCCGCATCCGACGACAAAGCCGTAGGCCGAAGTTCCGGGGCCATAGTGGAACCATACTTACTATAAGTATGGTTCCACTAGCCTGGCCCCAGCATGCCAGGGATGATCAATGGGAGTGGCATGCGGCGGCCCGATGACATGTTCGACCGCGAGGCCGAATGGGCGAGCCTGTCGAGGTTCGCCACCGACGACACGCCCGGCGCCACGCTCGGCGTGGTCACCGGCCGCCGCCGGCAGGGCAAGTCCTTCCTGCTGGAGGCGGTCTGCGAACAGACCGGCGGGCTCTACTTCCAGGCGACCGAGGCGACCGCGGCGGAGTCGCTCCGGCGCTTCGGTGCACACCTGTCGGAGCATGTCGGCGCGCTCGCTCCGCTGGCGTTCGCGGGTTGGGACGAGGCCGTCGACGCGCTCCTGCGGCTCGGGGCGGCCGGCCCGGCCACGGTGGTGCTCGATGAGTTCCCGTATCTGATGAAGGTCGCACCCGACCTTCCCTCGGTGCTCCAGGCTGCCTTCGGGCCACGGCGACCGCGGCGGACCGGCTCTCGGACGCGCCTGGTCCTCTGTGGTTCGGCACTTTCCGTCATGGGCCGCCTGCTGGCGGGTTCCGCGCCGCTGCGGGGACGAGCCACACTAGAGCTCGCCGTCCCGACACTGGACTTCCGTCTCGCGCGCGAGTTCTGGGAAGTGGACGATCCGCGCCTCGCGGTACTGCTGCACGCGGTCGTCGGGGGTACCCCGGCCTACCGTGACTTCCTGCGGGGTGAGCCGCCGGCGACCGTTGACGGCTTCGACGACTGGGTCGTCCGGGCCGTCCTGGATCCGTCGTCGCCGCTGTTCCGGGAGGCCCGCTATCTGCTCAGCGAAGAGCCGGACCTGCGTGACAGCGCGCTGTACAGCTCGGTGCTGGCAGCCGTCGCCGGTGGCGCCACCACCCGGGGCGGGATCGCCTCATATGTCGGTCGGGCCAGCGCCGACCTCGCGCATCCGCTCACCGTTCTCACCGATTCCGGTTTTCTCCTGCGCGCGGACGACATTCTGCGTGACCGGCGCCCCGTGTGGCGGGTGGCCGAGCCGTTGGTCGCCTTCTACTACGCCCTGATGCGGCCGGTTTTCGCGCAGCTCGAACGGCGGGGCCGGGCGGCGCGGGTCTGGCCGGCGTTGCGCCCGATGTTCACCTCGCAGGTTCTGGGACCGCATTTCGAGCAGATGTGCCGTACGTGGGTGACTGACTTCGCCACCCCGGCGACGCTCGGCGTCGACCTGCTCGGCGATGTCGGGCACGGCACGATCCACGACCATGCGGGCCGGGCGTCCCTTGAACTGGACGTCGTCGCCCTCGGCGCCGCTGACGGCCGACGTCGCCGCGTCGTCGCCCTCGGCGAGGCGAAATGGGGGACGACGCTCGGCACCGAGCACCTGAATCGGCTGGAACTGGCCCGGGAACTGATTGCGGCCACCCGCGATCTCGACACCGAGCGGACCAGGCTGCTGTTCTTCTCGGCAGCCGGGTTCAGCGACGATCTGCGCGCACGCGCCACGGCCGACCCCCGCGTGGTCCTCGTCGACCTCGACCGCCTCTACCACGGCGCGTAACGGACTTCGGCGTCGACGGTCTTCCAGGCTGAGGCCCGTGAGCGGCCCGAGTACCTGAGGCTTCTCGGACCGGTCGTCCTGCATCGGATCTGAACGCGCAGAAGCCCCGCACCCACCATCCGGAGGGTCGGGGCTCCACTTCCGTCGGGGCGTGTATCCCGAGGCTGCTTCAGCAGCCGCCTGGATCGCACAGAGGTCAAGTTCCCAGTTCGGATGGATGATGGAAGCGTCGGCGGCCGAGACCCCCGGGTCGTTGATCCGACCTGGATGGCAGGGCTGGCCCGCGATCGTGATGACGACCGCGGGCCAGCGGGATCCGCTGCCGGTGTGGTCAGGAGCCGGCGGCAGCCGCGGCAGCCGCGGCGGCCTCGACGTCCTTGGCGCGGGCGCGCAGCGCGCGCACCAGCCCGTCGCGGCCCTCGACCAGCGCCCGGCGCAGCGCGGGTACCGGCTCCTGATCGGCCAGGTAGGCGTCCACCGCCTCGACCGTCTCCGGTTCGATGATCGCGGCTGGGAAGAGCATCTGCGTGATCGTCTGGGCGGTGTCGAAGGTCCGGGTACGCCAGATCCGACCGATCTCGCCGAAGTAGCGGTCCACGTACGGCCGGGTCAGCTCGTCCTGGCCGGGCATCCAGAAGCCGCCCATGGTCGCCACCAGCAGATGGTTCGACAGTTTGTCGGACTCCATCACCGCGGCCCACGCGACGGCTTTCGCCTCGGCGGTGGGCCGGGCCGAGCGGGCGGTGGCGGCCCGCTTCTCGCCGGTCGCGGTGGGGTCGCGGGCAAGCTCGGCCTCGATCTCGGTGACGCCGTACACGCCGCGTGCAACCAGCTGGATGAGCAGGGTCCAGCGCAGCTCGGTGTCGAGGGCGAGCCCGTCGATGATCTCGGCGCCCTCGAAGACGGCGCGGACGCGCGCGACCTGGTCGGGTTCTTCGGCGTGGGCGACGGTGGTCGCGTAGACCAGCTGGAGGTCGCTGCCGGGTTCGGCGGTGGCCAGCAGCTCCTCGGCCCGCGCGGACAACGCCCGCAACGCGCCCAACCGGTTCGCCGGATCCCCGTAGGTGTCGATCGTGAGCTGTGCCTTGGCCAGCAGTGACTGCACCACGCCGATGTCGTCCTCGGCGTCCACACCGGAGAGCACCAGGGCGACGTAGTCCCGCGCGGCGAGCTCGGCGTCGCGCGTCATGTCCCAGGCCGCCGCCCAGCACAGCGTCCGTGGGAGCGAGTCGCGGATCGTGCCGATCGAGTCGATCAGCGTCGCCAGGGACCGGTCATCCAGGCGGATCTTGGCGTAGGTGAGGTCGTCGTCGTTGATCAGAATCAGGTCGGGCCGGCGGGCGCCGACGAGCTTCGGGATCTCGGTCAGCGCGCCGACGACGTCCAGTTCGATGCGCTCGCGGCGCAGCAGCGACCCGTCGGAGGCACGGTCGTACAGGCCGATCGCCACCCGATGCGGCCGCAGCGTCCGGCTCGCCGTGGGCGGTGACGACGCCGGTTCCTGCACCAGGTCAAACGCCGTGAACAGGCCGGATGAGTCGGTTTCGAAGCGGGCACGCAGAGTGTTGGCCCCGGTGGTCTCCAGCCAGTCCGCCGACCACACCGAGAGGTCCCGGCCGCTTGCGTTCTCCAGCTCGTCCAGCAGATCCCGCAGCGAGGTGTTGGCGTACTCGTACCGGCGGAAGTACGACCGCAGCCCGGCCAGGAATTCCTCCTGGCCGACCCACGCCACCAGCTGCTTGAGGACGGAGGCGCCCTTGGCGTAGGTGATCCCGTCGAAGTTCGTGCGTACCGCGTCCATGTCGGGCGCGTCGGCGACGATGGGATGGGTGGAGGACAGCTGGTCCTGCCGGTAGGCCCAGCCCTTCTCGGCGTTGGCGAACGTCGTCCAGCCGTTGGTGAACCGAGTCGCGGCGACCTGGGCGAGCACCGACATGAACGTCGCGAACGACTCGTTCAGCCACAGGTCGTCCCACCAGCGCATCGTCACGAGGTCGCCGAACCACATGTGGGCCATCTCGTGCAGGATCGTCTCGGCCCGCCGCTCCCGGCGAGCCTCGGTGACCTTTGCCCGGAAGACGTAGTCTTCCAGGAACGTCACGCAACCGGCGTTCTCCATCGCACCCGCGTTGAACTCGGGGACGAAGAGCTGATCATACTTGTCGAACGGGTACCGATAGTCGAACACCCGGTGATAGAAGTCGAACCCGGCCTTGGTGATCGTGAGGAGCTCGTCCGGGTCGAGGAACTCGGCCAGCGACTGCCGGCAGTACAGGCCCAGGTCGATTCCGTCGTGGTGGTCACGGACCTCGTGATAGGGGCCGGCGACCAGCGCGGTGATGTAGGTCGAGATGACAGGTGTGGCATCGAAGAGCCAGAAGGTCCGCTGCGCTTCCGCGTCGGTGGACTCCAGCCTGCGTCCGTTGGAGATGCACGTCCAGCCGGCCGGGGCGACCACCGACAGATGGAAAACCGCCTTCAGGTCCGGCTGGTCGAAACAGGCGTACATCCGGTGGGCGTCGTAGGTCTCGAACTGGGTGTACAGGTAGACGGCGCTGTCGACGGGGTCGACAAAACGGTGCAGGCCTTCGCCGGTCTTCGAGTAGGCGCAGTCGGCCACCACCTCCAGCTCGTTGACCTCCGCCAGATCCGACAGCGCGATCCGGTTCGCCTCGTACACCTCGGCCGGGTCCAGGCTCCGGCCGTTGAGGGTCACCGAGCGGACGGTTGGGGCGATCAGCTCGATGAAGGTGGAAGCGCCCGGCTCGGTACAGGTGAAGCGCACCGTCGTCCGGGCGGCGAACGTGGCGTCGCCGACCGTCAGATCGAGGTTCACCTCGTAGGAAGACACGTTGAGCAGCCGGGCGCGCTCACGCGCCTCGTCGCGGGTGAGGTTGTTGGCTGACACGCAGGTCCTTTCGGAAGGTCGGATGAGCGTCCCGCACCGGGGCGAGGGTGGCGGACGTCCGGGTCCGGCGGCTTGGGCGGCACAACGGCGGGGATCCCACAGTCTCCCACGCCCCGGGCACCCGCCACGTCCGCTCCATCCGGGCATACCCGGTGGCGATCTGTGGCCGGTGGCGATCTGTGGCCGGTACGGACAAACAGCTTCCCGGTGCACCCGCGGTCGGGTTTGATGCGGGTTTGAAACGTTCGGGCGGCATGGCCGGCTCAAGCACGGCAGGCGCCGTGACGGTGAGGGAGAACATCGGTGAGGCGTGTGACCGGTTTTGGGTGTCCTTCCCTTCGGAGGGACACAGCTCCGCCCGGACCGCCTGCTGGGGCGGAGACGCCCGCCCCTGTGACGCCCACTGCCCTGGTGCCCACGGCTCCGGCGCCCACTGCCCCGGTGCCCACGGCTCGGGTCGAACCGCAGGTGCCCGCGGCTTTGCGGGTGGCCGCCGGCTGGTCATGGCGCCTTCTCATCATCGGCGCGGCTATCTACGTCATCCTGATGGCCGTCGGCCGGATCCGCATCGTGGTGATTCCGGTGATCGCCGGCCTGCTCATCAGCGCGTTGATCCGCCCGGTTGCGTTGGTCCTGCGCCGGCACTCGGTGCCGAGACTTGCCTCGTCCTTCCTGACCGTCATCGGTTTCCTGATCATTGTGGTGGGCGTGGGTGTGGGTGTCGGCTTCAACGCGGCCAACGAGTTTCCGAGCCTGGCTGATCAGGTCAGCAATGGTGTGGAACAGGTCCGTGACTACCTGCAGGACGGACCGCTGCACCTGTCGCAGAAGCAGTTGGACGATCTTACGAACACCATCACCCAGACGCTGGCGAACAACCGGGGCCGTCTTGCCTCCGGCGTGCTCTCCGGCGCCACCGTCGCGGCGGAGGTGGTCACGGGTCTTCTGCTCATGCTGTTCTCGACGTTCTTCTTCGTCCACGACGGTGACCGGATCTGGGGCTGGATCGTCACCCGCTTCCCGCCTGACAGTGAGGCACGGGTGCGCGGCGCGGGCCGGGAGGCATGGTCGACACTCACCGGATACGTCCGCGGCACCATGATCGTCGCGCTCGTGGACGCCGCCGGCATCACGATCGGGTTGCTGGTGGTCGGCGTTCCCCTCGTGGCGCCCCTGGCGCTGCTGACGTTTCTGGGCGGGTTCATCCCGATCGTCGGAGCTACCGTGGCCGGCGGGGCGGCGGTGCTGGTCACGCTCGTCTCCAACGGTTGGGTGCCAGCCCTGGTCATTCTGGCGGTCGCGGTCGGCGTTCAGCAGGTCGAAAGCCACCTGCTGCAGCCGCTGGTGATGCGGCGGGCCGTGCGCCTGCATCCACTGGCGATCGTCATCTCGCTGTCCGCCGGTGGTGTGCTGGCCGGTATCCCGGGAGCGATTGCCGCTGTGCCGTTCGTCGCCGTGGTCAACCGGGTGGCCGGCTACCTCGCCCGCTCCGGGAAACAGTCAGCTGCTTGCGATGGTTGAGTCGGACACAGGAGAGTGCCGGGTCCATCTCGTCGGATGATCAGGAGCGGCTTGTGTCCACGCAGAGTGTTTCACCACAGGTGGTCTCGACCACCACCACGGATCACGAATCAGTCACGCCGGTCACCACGGCCGCGTTCTGGTTCGACCCCAGCTGCCCGTGGGCATGGCTGGCCTCGCGCTGGGCGCTGAACGTCGAGCAGGTCCGGCCGGTGCGCTTCAGTTGGCATGTGATGAGCCTTGCCGTGCTCAACCAGGGCAGGGAGCTCCCGGAAGAATAT
>NZ_CAUVXP010000181.1:0-10506 GCF_963555955.1 Protofrankia sp. Cas3 | reverse complement strand
GAGGTGGAGGAAGCCTGGGGCGCGGCCGTGCCGGTGCGGCCCGGCCGCGACACCGCGGCCATCCTCGCCGCGGCGGCTGCCGGCGAGCTCGACGGGCTTGTCGTGGCCGGGCTGGACGTCGAGGACCTGCCCAACCCGGCCGCCGCGTTCACCGCGATCGCGGGCGTGCCGTTCTGCGTCTCGCTGGAAGTTCGCCGGTCCGCGGTGGCCGAGGTCGCCGATGTCGTTCTGCCGGTCGCACCGGTGGCGGAGAAGGCGGGCTCGTTCGTCAACTGGGAGGGACGCCTGCGCGCGTTCCAACAGGTCCTGGAGACTCCAGCCCTGGCCGACGTGCGGGTGCTGCACATGCTCGCCGCCCAACTCGGGGTGGCGCTCGGTGTCGCGGACCCCGGCTCGGCCGCCCGTGAGCTCGGCATGCTCGGCCGTGCCGGTGACGCGGTTCGGCGGGCACCGGCGCCGTCGGTGGCACCGCCGGTGCCACCTGACCCGCCCGTCGGTCACGCCGTGCTGGCGAGCTGGCACCAGCTGATCGACGACGGTCGGATGCAGGACGGCGAGCCCTATCTCGCCGGGACGGCCCGACCGCCGAAGGTCAGGCTGTCCGCGGCGAGCGCCGGCGAGATCGGCGTGGTCGACGGTGACCTGGTCTCGGTCACCAGCGACCGTGGGACGATCACTCTGCCCCTGGAGATCACGTCCATGCCTGACCGGGTGGTGTGGGTCCCGACCTTCTCGCCCGGTTCACACCTGCGCCGCTCACTCGCGTCCCGCACCGGCGAGCTGGTACGGGTCGGCGCGAGCGGGCGGACTTCGAAGGGCCGGTCATGAGCTATTCATCCTCGCTCGGGGCCCCCGTGGGGCAGCCGCTGGCCGCCGCCGCCGGAGATCCGGACCTGTCGGCCTTCGGCAGCGACCCGTTCTGGCTGATCCTCCTCAAGGCCGTTGCCGTGTTCGCGTTCCTGCTGCTGACAACGCTTTTCGCCATCGTGTTCGAGCGTAAGGTGGTCGCTCGGATGCAGCAGCGGGTCGGCCCGAACCGGCACGGCCCCAAGGGCTGGCTGCAGAGCCTGGCCGACGGCGTGAAGCTGATGCTCAAAGAGGACATCATCCCGGTTCTCGCGGACCGGCCGGTCTTCATCCTCGCGCCCATCGTTTCGGCTATCCCGGCCTTCCTCGCGTTTTCGGTTATCCCGTTCGGTCCCGACGTGTCGATTTTCGGCCATCACACCGCACTGCAGCTCGCGGACCTACCGGTCGCGGTTCTGTTCGTGCTCTCGGCGTCATCGCTGGGCGTGTACGGGCTCATTCTCTCCGGCTGGGCGAGCGGATCGACCTACCCGTTGCTGGGCTCCCTGCGTTCGGCGGCCCAGATCATTTCCTACGAGGTCGCGATGGGGTTGTCCTTTGTCGCGGTCTTCCTCAACTCGGGGACGCTGTCGACGTCGGGCATCGTCGCGGGCCAGCGCCACTGGTGGAACGTGTGGCTGGTGCCGTCCTTCATCATCTACTGCATCGCGATGGTCGGAGAGACCAACCGGACGCCGTTCGACCTACCCGAAGCCGAAGGAGAGCTGGTCGGCGGTTTCCACACCGAGTACAGTTCGATCAAGTTCGCGTTCTTCTTCCTCGCCGAGTACATCAACACGGTCACCGTGTCCGCGGTGGCGACGACACTGTTCCTCGGCGGATGGCAGCCGCCGCCGATTCCGTACCTCTCGCACTTCGACACCGGTTGGTTTCCGGTGATCTGGTTCGTGCTGAAGCTGCTGGCATTCCTGTTCGTCTTCATCTGGCTGCGCGGCACGCTGCCCCGGCTTCGCTACGACCAGTTCATGGCGTTCGGCTGGAAGGTCCTGATCCCGGTCGGGCTCGTATGGCTGCTCGCCGTGGCGACCTTCAAGGTGTACCGGGAGAACGTCACCGACCGGACACCGTGGCTGATCGGTTTCGGGATCGCGGTGGGAATCCTGCTCATCATCACCCTGCTCGATCCCGGCGCTCGAAAGCACGCCGAACGTCTTGAGGCCGCCGAACAGGAGCGCACGCGCAACGCACCCAGCCTGGAGCGGATTCCGTGGCCGCCGCACCAGCCGTCATCGCAGTCATCATCGAAGTCGCCGTCGCCGCCGTACACCCCCGGCCCGCATCGACCGTCTTCCGTCATCGCCGCGGGTGGACCGCGTCAGGAGAGCTGAGCCATGGGGATCTTGGACCCCTACAAGGGTTTCGGCGTCACCTTCTCGACCATGTTCAAGAAGCCGACGACCGAGCAGTATCCGGAGGAGAAGAAGGCGACCGCGCCCCGCTTCCACGGCCGGCACCAACTCAACCGTCATCCGGACGGACTGGAGAAGTGCGTCGGGTGTGAGCTGTGCGCCTGGGCGTGCCCAGCGGACGCGATCTACGTCGAAGGCGCCGACAACACCGAGGAGGAGCGGTACTCCCCGGGAGAACGGTACGGGCGCGTCTACCAGATCAACTATCTGCGCTGCATCCTGTGCGGCCTGTGCATAGAGGCATGCCCGACCAGGGCACTGACCATGACCAACGACTACGAGCTCGCCGACGACAGCCGCTCGGATCTCATCTTCACCAAGGAACAGCTGCTCGCTCCGCTGCGGGACGGGATGACGGCGCCGCCGCATCCCATGTTCCTCGGCGACAGCGAAACGGACTATTACCGGTTCGACCCGAACCGCTCGGGTCCGTTCGACGCCTCGGGCTCTGCCGGTTCCGGGTCACCTGACCCGGAACCGGTGCGTGGCGGGGATTCGGAGCTGGTCCGATGAGTGCGGAAATCATGGTTCAGGCGGCGGGTGAGTTCACCCGGACATCCACCGGTGAGGCCACGACCTTCTGGATACTCGCGCCGGTGGCCGTTCTCGCCGCACTGGCCATGGTGCTCGCCCGCAGCGCCGTGCACGGGGCACTGCTGCTGGTCGTGAACCTGTTCTGTCTGGCCGTCTTCTACATGGTGCAGGATGCGCCGTTCCTCGGTTTCGTACAGATTATCGTGTACACCGGGGCAATCATGGTGTTGTTCCTGTTCGTGCTCATGCTGGTCGGGGTGGACTCCTCGGACTCCCTCGTGGAGACCCTGCGAGGCCAGCGGGTGGCGGCGATTGTCCTCGGGGTCGGGTTCGCCGGGCTGATGGTGTTTCCGATCGGCGGTGTGATCAGTGGGACCAAGGCCGCCGGGCTCGATGCGGCCAACAACGGCGGCAACATCCAGGCGATCGCCCGTCTGCTGTTCACCGACTACGTGTTCGTGTTCGAGATCGTGTCCGCATTGCTGATCATTGCTGCGGTCGGTGCCATGGTGCTCGGCCATCGCGAACGCGTCGGTGGCAAACCCACGCAGAAGGACATGCTGCGGCGGCGGTTCGCCGCCGGTGGCCCGGTCACCCCGACACCGGGACCGGGCGTGTACGCGACACCCGAGGCGGCCAGCGCGCCGTCGGTACTTCCGGCCGGTTCCAGCACGAGTTCTGGCAGCGGTTTCGGTGGTGGTTCCGGTGGTGGTTCCGCCAGTGGTTCCGGCCGTGGGGATGCGGGCAGCCCGCACCCGGTCGGGGCCGGAAAGGGCACGGTCCGGTGAACCCCGCGAACTATCTGATCCTGTCCGCTCTCCTGTTCACGATCGGGGCGGTGGGCGTCCTGCTGCGCCGTAACGCCATTGTCGTGTTCATGTGCGTCGAGCTGATGCTCAACGCGGCGAACCTGACTCTGGTCACCTTCTCCAGGATCAACGGAACGCTGGACGGCCAGATCATCGCCTTCTTCGTGATGGTCGTCGCTGCCGCGGAGGTGGTCATCGGCCTGGCCATCATTCTCACGATCTTCCGAACCCGCCGCTCCGCCTCGGTGGACGACGTGAATCTCCTGAAGTACTAGGGCCTGTCCGGTGGATGTCGGTCGATGTGGGCGATGATCCAGAAGGTCTTCAGCCGGCCAGTCGACGGCGCTGGCGCCAGGTGCAGTGACGAAGTGGTGGCCGGAATTCCGGTTACGGCAGAACGGACGATGAGTGCAGTGACGCATATACATCTTGGCCATGCATTCGGTGGCCGTGCCGGCGGTAACGAGGTACGCCATGCCGCATGAGCTGCAGTACGCCCCCGCCGTCGGCTCGTTCTCGGTGATGTGGCTGTTGTTGGTGCTGCCGCTGGCGGGGGCGGCGATCCTGTTGCTGGGTGGGCACCGGACCGACCGCTGGGGACACCTGCTGGGTACCGCGACCGCCGCCACGAGCTTTGTCGTGGCTCTGGTGCTGTTCTTCGCGCTGCTGGGGCGCGGGGGCGACGATCGGGCGGTCTCGCAACACCTGTTCTCCTGGATTCCGGTCAACAGTTTCCAGGTGGATGCCGGACTGCTGTTCGATCAGTTGTCCGCGCTCTTCGTCCTGCTGATCACCGGGGTGGGGACGCTCATCCACGTCTATTCGATCGGCTACATGGCGCACGATCCGGCGCGGCGAAAGTTCTTCGCCTACATGAACCTGTTCCTGGCATCCATGTTGCTGCTCGTGCTCGGTGACAACTTCCTGGTCCTCTACGCCGGGTGGGAGCTGGTTGGTCTCTCGTCCTACCTGCTCATCAAGTTCTGGGAGTACAAACCGGCCGCGGCGACCGCCGCGAACAAGGCCTTCTACATGAACCGGGTCGGCGACGTCGGGCTGGCCCTGGCTGTCATGTTCATGTTCGCGACGGTCGGCAGCACGAACTTCGGCACGGTGTTCGGCGCGGCCGCCGCGGGTGTCATCGGTTATGGGACGCTGACGGCGATCGCACTGTTGCTCCTGCTGGGCGCCTGCGGGAAGTCCGGCCAGTTCCCGTTGCAGGCGTGGTTGCCCGATGCGATGGAGGGTCCGACCCCGATCTCCGCGCTCATCCACGCGGCCACGATGGTGACGGCCGGGGTGTATCTCATCGCCCGGGCCAACCCGATTTTCACCGAAACCCAGGCGGCCCGGACCGTTGTTGTGATCATCGGCGCCGGCACCATCCTGATCGGCTGTGTCATCGGTTGTGCCTACGACGACATCAAGAAGGTGCTCGCCTATTCGACGGTGAGCCAGATCGGTTACATGTTTCTGGCCGTCGGTCTCGGTCCGGCGGGTTACGCACTCGGGATCATGCATCTGCTCGCGCACGGCTTCTTCAAGGCGGGGCTGTTCCTCGGCTCGGGTTCGGTGATCCACGCCATGGACGGCGAGCAGGACATGCGAAAATACGGTGCCCTCTGGCGGCTGATGCCGATCACCTGGGCTACCTTCGGTATCTGCTATCTTGCAATCATCGGAGTTCCCCCGCTGTCCGGGTTCTTCACCAAGGACAAAATCATTGAAGCGGCCTTCGACAAGGGCGGAACCAGCGGGTATCTGCTGGGCTCGGCTGCGTTGCTCGGCGCAGGGATCACCGCCTTCTACATGACGCGGCTGTTCCTCATGACCTTCCACGGCGAGCGCCGCTGGTCGCAGACGGGGCCGGAGGCCAGGCACCCACACGAGTCCCCGACCGTGATGACCGGCCCGATGGTCCCGTTGGCGATCGGGGCGGCGGTTGCCGGTGGCCTGTTCGTCCTCGGTGGTTCCATCCAGAACTGGCTGGCGCCGGTGGTCGGCGAGAGCGCCGAGGTGGGCGTGCACACCATGTCCCCGGCGGTTCTCACCGCACTCACCCTGCTCGTCGCCGCTGGCGGGTTCGCCGGGGCCTACCTTCGTTACCAGCTCCGCCCGGTCGAGGCCGTGGCCCGGCCCGACGCCGAGGTCGGCCTGGTGACCGTTGCCGCGCGACACGATCTCTACGCCAACACGTTCAACGAGACCGTGTTCATGCGCCCGGGCCAGTACGCCACCCGGTTCCTGGTCTGGCTGGACACCGTTGGAGTCGATGGTGTGGTCCGCGGCACCGCCGCGGCGGTCGGCGGCCTGTCCGGCCGGTTGCGCCGGACCCAGACCGGATTCGTCCGCTCCTATGCGCTGTCGATGTTGGGAGGTGCCGTCCTCGTGGTCGGCGCGCTCTACCTGGTAAAGGCCGGATGACGTGAACAGTTTCCCCTGGTTGACGGTCCTGCTGATCGTCCCGGCCGCGGCCGCGGTGGTCGTGCTGGCCGTTCCACGGCGGTTCGCCACCGTGGCCAAGCAGATCACACTTGCGGTCACGCTCGTGGAGTTCGGGCTGGCGCTGCTGGCTACCATCGCGTACGAGCCGTCGCGTGCCGGTTTCCAGTTCGCCCAGAAGTACTCCTGGATCAGGCAGTTCGGGGTCTCCTACTCGGTGGGCGCTGACGGCATCTCGCTGGTCCTTATCCTGCTCGCGACGCTGCTGGTGCCGGTCGTCGTCCTGGCTTCCTGGGACGAGGTTGCGGGCCCTGCACAGGCCGGTTCCGCCGGTGCCGGTGTCGGTGTCGGTGCTGATGCCGGTGGTGCCGGTGTGGTGAGCAGACGCAGCGTTTCCGGGTTCTTCGCCCTCCTGCTCGCCCTCGAAGCGGGGATGATCGGTGTGTTCGCGGCGACCGACGTGTTCCTGTTCTACGTGTTCTTCGAGGCGATGCTGATCCCGATGTACTTCCTGATCGGGAGCTACGGAGCGGTCAAGGAGCAGGCGCAGCGGTCCTACGCCGCGGTGAAGTTCCTGCTCTACAGCCTGTTCGGCGGCCTGTTGATGCTCGCCGCCGTGATCGGCCTGTATGTGGTCTCAGCCGACCAGCTGGGTACCGGCACCTTTGACTTCGCGACACTGCGCCAGCTCGACATCACTCCGGGCGTCCAGAAACTGCTGTTTCTCGGCTTCTTCATCGCGTTCGCCATCAAGGCGCCGCTGTTCCCCTTCCACACCTGGCTGCCCGACGCCGGCGCGCAGTCGCCGACCGGCGGCGCGATCCTGCTGGTTGGGGTCCTGGACAAGGTTGGAACCTTCGGGCTGATCCGATACTGCATCCCGCTGTTTCCGGCTGCCTCGTCCTACTTCGCGCCCATGGTGCTCGCCCTCGCGGTGATCGGAATCTTCTACGGCGCGCTGCTGGCGATCGGCCAGCGGGACATGAAACGTCTGGTTGCGTACACGTCGCTGGCGCACTTCGGCTTCATCGCCATGGGAACCTTCGCGTTGACGTCCCAGGGCGGGACGGGCGCGGTGCTCTACATGGTCAACCACGGTCTGTCCACGGGGCTGCTGTTCCTCGTGGTCGGGTTCCTGGTGGCCCGGCGCGGCAGCCGGGACGTCAGCGCCTACGGCGGAATGGCGAAGGTCACCCCGGTACTGGCCGGGGTCTTCCTGATCGCGGGTCTGTCATCGCTTGCGCTGCCAGGCCTGAACAGCTTCGTCAGTGAGTTCCTGGTGCTGGTCGGAACGTTCACCCGGTATCGGGCGCTGGCGATCGTGGCCACCGGTGGAATCGTGTTGGCCGCGATCTACATCCTGTATCTCTATCAGCGGACCATGACCGGCCCGCTGGTCCATGAGCAGGCCAAGGGTGTTCTCGATCTCAGTGTTCGAGAGAAGATCGTCGTTGCCCCGGTGGTCGCGCTGATCATTGCGCTCGGCGTTTACCCGAAGCCACTCATCGACATCATCCGTCCGACCGTCACGGCCACGTTCGAAGACGCCGGGCACACCGATCCGGGGTCTACCGTCCCAGTGAACGCCGCGCCCGTGAACGCAAGCCAGGCCGGAGGCCACTCGTGAGCGCCGCACCAACCGCCGTCCTGGGCCAGCAGCTCCTGGCTCAGGACGGCCTGGCCCAGAGCACCCGGGCGACGATCGACGTCCCGTCGATCCAGTACGTGGCACTGAGCCCGATCATCATCGTGTTCGGGGTGGCGCTGGCGGCTGTCCTCATCGACGCCTTCGCGCCGGCGAAGGCACGCCGGACGCTCCAGCCGCTGCTGGCGGCCAGCGGGTTCGCGGCCGCATTTGTCGCGGTCGTGTTGTTGCGCGGCCGCCGGCAGATCCTGGCCGCCGGTGCGGTGGCCATCGACAGCCCCACGTTGTTCATGGAAGGCGCCATCCTGCTGTTCGCCTTCCTGGCGGTGTTGCTCGTTGCAGAACGGCGGTTGGACTCCTCCGGCGGCGCGATCGTGGCCTCCGCGGCGCTCACCCCGGGTTCACCGGGGGCGACCGCCGCGCGGACCTCCGCCGGTGTGCAGACCGAGGTATACGCGTTGATGGCCTTCTCGGTGGCCGGGATGTTGTTGTTCGTCTCCGCCAACACACTTCTGACCATGTTTGTGGCGCTGGAGATTCTGTCCCTGCCGCTCTACCTGCTCGCCGGCCTCGCCCGCCGCCGCCGGCTGCTGTCGCAGGAAGCCGCGATGAAGTACTTTCTGCTCGGGGCGTTCTCCTCGGCTTTTTTCATCTACGGTCTGGCCTTCCTCTACGGCTATGCCGGCAGCGTCGACCTCGGCCGGATCGCCGATGCCGCGGGTACGGTCGGCGCGAACGACACCTACCTGTACCTGGGCATGGCCCTTCTCGGGATCGGGCTCTTTTTCAAGATCGGTGCGGCGCCGTTCCACTCGTGGACTCCGGACGTCTATCAGGGATCACCGACACCGATCACCGCGTTCATGGCCGCGGGTACGAAGGTGGCGGCCTTCGGGGCACTGCTTCGGGTCTTCTACGTGGCCTTCGGCGGCCTGCGCTGGGACTGGCGGCCGATGGTCTGGACGATCGCCATTCTGACCATGGTTGTCGGCGCGGTGCTGGCGCTGACCCAGCGCGACATCAAGCGGATGCTCGCCTACTCGGCGATCGCCCACGCCGGCTTCCTGCTCACCGGTCTCGCCGCGGCGAACAGCGACGGGCTGCGCGGCACTCTGTTCTATCTGGTCGCCTACGGTTTCACCACGATTGCCGCATTCGGTCTCGTTACCATGGTCAGGAACTCCGACGGCGAGGCGAGCGACCTGTCCCAGTGGCAGGGGCTGGGGCGGCGGTCGCCGGTTCTCGCGGGCATCTTCGCCTTCCTTCTGCTCGCTCTTGCCGGTATCCCGCTGACCAGCGGGTTCACCGGGAAGTTCGCGGTCTTCCAGGCGGCCGTCGCCGGACACGCAACGCCACTGGTGATTGTGGCACTCGTCACGAGCGCGATCGCCGCCTTCTTCTACGTCCGGGTGATCGTATTGATGTTCTTCCAGGAACCGGCGACGGAGGGTCCGATAGTAGTCACTCGTCCGACACTCACCTATGCCGCAGTCGGCGTCGGGGCGATCGTGACGCTGCTGCTGGGAGTTGCTCCACAGCCGCTGCTCGACCTTGCCGGCACCGCTGCCGCCTCCGGCTTCGTACGCTGACGAACATATGAGCGCAACCGGGCTGGATCTCGCGGGGATCAGGACAGACCCTGATCTTGAATATGCTGTTCGCCTTGGGCTTGACAAAGTCGAACGGATGCTGCGGGATGCCGTCCGCAGCGACGTACCCTTTGTCACCGAGACGTCGCGGCACCTGGTGGACGCCGGCGGCAAGCGGTTCCGACCGATGGTCGTGCTGCTCGCCGCCCAGTTTGCCGACCCCGACGCCGAAGGTGTCGTTCCGGCCGCGGTGGCGATCGAGCTCACCCACCTGTCGACCCTCTACCACGATGACGTCATGGACGAAGCGCCGTTGCGACGGGGAGCGGCGTCGGCGAACGTCCGATGGACCAATACGATCGCTATCCTGACCGGTGACTTCCTGTTCGCCCGGGCGTCGGACATCACTGCTGATCTGGGTCCGGCGGCCACCCGTATCCTGGCGCGTACGATTGCGACGCTGTGCGAGGGGCAGATCCGGGAAACCGTCGGACCGGTTGCGGGACAGGATCCTGTTGAGCACTATCTCCGTGTGATCACAGAGAAGACCGCGTCGCTGATCGCCGCGTCCGGTCGGCTCGGCGCGATGCTCGCCGGTTCTGATCCCTACACCGCGGACACCCTCGCGGCGTTCGGGGAACGGTTCGGCGTCGCCTTCCAGCTTTCCGATGACCTGATTGACGTGGCCTCGGACGAGGCGGCCTCGGGCAAGACGCCCGGCACCGACCTGCGTGAGGGGATCCCCACGCTACCGGTGCTGTATGCGCTGCAGGAGGACGATGCCGCAGCGGAGCGGCTGCGCAGCCTGATGGCGGACGGGTTCGCCGCGGAGGGGGCCCTCGCAGAGGCGCTGGATCTGCTGCGTGGCCATCGGGCCATGCGGCGGGCTCGTGCCGAGGTGGTGCGTTGGGCGAGCGATGCGCGTGACTGTCTGGCCTCTTTGGAGAACGGACCGGCCAGGGGCGCCCTGGAGGCACTTGCCGACTTTGTTGTGGACCGTACCGGGTGATGCGGACGGACCGGGTGGTCCCGGCGCTCGCTCTTACAACAGGTTTTCCGAGCGAGCGCCCACTCGGGGATGTAGCGAGGTCCGAGTGGGCGGCCCGCGGTACGAATCGCTATCGGCTGTGCGGCCAGACCGGCGCGATATCGCGGAGTTCCACCACGCTGTTGACAAGATCTCCGAGTGGAATGCTGGAAGGCGTCGGAAC
>NZ_CAUVXP010000180.1:9468-11035 GCF_963555955.1 Protofrankia sp. Cas3 | reverse complement strand
TGACGAGGTAGGCGGCACTGCGTCCGAGCGGCACCCGCACGATCGGGCCGTGTTCGCGGCGCAGCCGGGTGAGCAGGCCGAGCGGATCGGTCAGGAACTCGACAGCGGTACGTACCGGCCGCCCGGTCGGCCCTGGTGGGCTCTGGCGCGGTGGCGGCGGGCTCGCAACGGTGACCGCGTCCCCGGCCGGGGCGACCGGCACGTTCTCCGATGCGCCGTCGACGGAGCTGGCCTGGACGGATGCCATCGTCTACCTCCGGTCCACTGGGTGGGTTCTGATCGTGAACTGTCGCGGCCGAGTGTGGCTGTACCTTGAGAAGAAGATGTGAAATAGCTGTGAGCACAATCTCCGCCCCGCGGCGGCCAGGTTCCCGACACGGTGACAACCGGAATCCGTCGACCCAGGCGAATGCATCGAGGGCTACGCCGGGCAGAACCGGGCGTGCCAGAACCGGGTGTCACGGGGCCATCCCGGCGACGACACGCGCAATGACTCCGGTCATAGTGGCGGCGCGGTGCGTGGAAACCGTTTACGCTAGTGGGGAGAGGTTGACGGCGACCCCCCCACGCCGTCAGCCTCTCGTCAGACTGGCCGAGGTATGCGTGGTCACGGGCATCTGTACGCCGGTACGCTGGGCGTGGGTGGTGGTGGTAGTGGCTCAGGCCGCTCCAGCGGGCCCGAACTCAGGTTCCGGATGCGTCGGGAGGCCGCGCCAGTGACGTACCAGCCAGGTCGACCCGTTCGAACCCGGTACCCCGGTCGCACATCGGAAACGGGCAGTTCGTGGATATGACGTCGACCACGCCGGAGGGTGTCTCGCTGGAGGCCCAGGCCGGCGTCGGAAGCCCGGACGGCTTCCGCCGGCTGTATACGCCGCACCGAATGGCCTATATCAAGGGCGAGGACAGACCGACCGGCGAAAGCTGCCCGTTCTGCATCATCCCGTCCATGTCGGACGAGGAGGGGCTGGTCGTCGCTCGGGGCGAAGTCGTCTATGCCGTTCTCAACCTCTACCCGTACAACTCCGGGCACCTGATGATCGTCCCGTATCGTCACATCCCCGACTACGCCGATCTCATGGACGCCGAGACCACGGAGATGGCCCTGTTCACCCAGCATGCGCTGCGGGCTCTGCGGCGGGCCAGCGGCGCGCACGGTTTCAACGTCGGGATGAACCTCGGTACCGTGGCGGGCGCTGGGATCGCCGAACACGTCCACCAGCACGTCGTGCCACGCTGGGGCGGTGACACCAACTTCATGCCGGTGGTCGGTGGCACCAGGGTGCTGCCCGCACTCCTCGGCCAGACCCGCGACCTGACCGCCGCGGCCTGGAAGGAGACGGACTAACATCCACACCGCTGTCCCTGGGGATGCGCCAAGCGTTACTCGGCTGTCCGAGCGGTGAGATACGTGGCGGCGAGGTGTTCAGGTAGCGGCTCGTACCGCACGTGGCTGCGGGAGAACGTGCCAGTGCCCTGGGTCAGCGAACGGATGTCAACGGCATATCTGAGCATTTCCGTTTCCGGTACCTCAGCTCTGATCACCGTCCGATTCCTGCCGCCAGGG
>NZ_CAUVXP010000180.1:0-9257 GCF_963555955.1 Protofrankia sp. Cas3 | reverse complement strand
TCTGCGGGCACCGTTGCGCCGACGGGCTCGATCCCGACGACCCGTCCACGTCGTGCCGCCAGGTCGCTGGTGACCGGGCCGACATGCGCGTCGGGGGTGAGCACGCAGACGGCGAGCACCGGTTCGAGCAGGACGATCCCGGCGGACCGAGCCGCGTTTTTCAACGCCAGCGCACCCGCGGCCTGGAAGGCGACGTCGGAGGAGTCCACGGAGTGCGCCTTGCCGTCCACCAGGCGAACCCGGATGTCGACAAGCGGGAAGCCGGCGGCGACCCCGAGGTCGAACTGGCGCCACACGCCCCTTTCCACCGACGGGATGAACTGACGCGGGACCGCACCGCCGACGACCTCGTCGCGGAATTCCCGTCCGAATCCCGGCGGTAGCGGTTCCACTTCGATATGACAGATTGCATACTGGCCATGGCCACCGGACTGCTTGACGTGCCGGCCTGTTCCCCGGGCCGGTCCGCGTAGCGTCTCCCGCATGGGCACCTGTACCGGCACCCGATCGACATCCACGCCGTACCGGTTCCCGAGCCGCTCGATGATCACATCGCTGTGTGCCTCGCCCATGCACCACAGGACGAGCTGACCAGTCTCACCGCTGTGTTCGACAGTCACGCTCGGGTCCTCTGCGGTGAGACGGGCAAGCGCGGTCGACAATTTGTCCTCGGCGCTCTTCGTCCGTGCGCGGATCGCCACCGGCAGCTGTGGCTCGGGCATGGTCCAGGCCTCGAGCATGATGGGACCGTCCGGGCTCGACAGCGTGTCCCCGGCCTCCGCTGTCATGATCTTGGATACGGTGCAGATGTCGCCGGCCCGGCACATCTCGACGGTCTGCTGCGTCGCCCGGCCCAGCGGCCGGGAGATCGTGCCGATCTTCGCGTCCTCGTCGTGGTCGGGGTGGCCCCGGTCGGCCCGGCCGTGTCCGGCGACATGAACCGGCGTGTCCGGGCGCAGCGTTCCGGAGAACACCCGGATGAGGCAGATGCGTCCGACATAGGGATCGGTCGTGGTCTTGATGACCTCGGCGGCCAGCGGACCGTCGGGGTCGCCTGACGGCAGCGGACACGGCGATCCGTCCGGTCGGCTGGTGGCTGGTAGCGGATGTTCGAACGGGGACGGGAACGCTCGCGCGAAGAGGTCCAGCAGCTCTGTCACGCCCAATGTGCCGGTGCCGTTCCCGACGGTTGCCACGACCGGATGGAAACGGCCGCGGGCGACCGCGGTCTCCAGATCGTCGAGCAGTAGTTTCGTCGACAGTCTCTCACCGGCGAGGTAACGGTCCAGCAGGGACTCGTCCTCGCTCTCGGCGATGATCCCTTCGATCAGGGCGTCGCGGGCCGCGGCAACCGCCCCCGGCCCGCCGTGCTGGCTCGCCGGACCACCCTCGGCCGGTGCCAACAGGTCGACCAGCCGGTATCGCTGCTCACCGGGCCCGGGTTCGTCAGGTCGCGGGCGGCCGACTGGCAGGTACAGCGGGAGCACGCCCGCCCCGAACACCTCCTGGCAGACGGTGAGGGTCGAGGCGAAGTCGGCCTGAGGGCGATCGAGCTTGGTGATCGCGATTGCGCGGGGCGTTGCGGCGGCGGCGCATTCGTCCCAGAGCAGCCGGGTGAAGCCGTCGACTCCGTCGAGGGCGCTGACCACGAACAGGGCCGCGTCGGCACCGCGCAGGCCGGCGCGCAGGTCCCCGATGAAATCAGCGAGCCCCGGTGTATCGAGAAGGTTGATCCGCAATCCCCGGTGCATCGTGGACAGCGCAGTGAGGTTGAGCGTGCGCTGCCGGCTCTCGGTGTCGTCATGATCGGCATGTCGGGCATTGGCGGCACGGCCGTGTGCAGCCTCACCGCCGTCCGCTGTGGCCAGCAGGCACTCGGCCAGGGTGGTCTTACCTGCTCCGGTGTGGCCGACCAGGACGATGTTGCGCACGTCGGTGCCGCGTTGGTGATCGGGACGGACCTCGCATGGTGCTGACTTCACCCGCGCCTCCCCGCAGTGACATGGCCACTGGGTGAATGGGTACGGTGAGAAACCAGTGGACGGCTGCCGGACGGATTACTGAGCCCTCAGGGAAGGTGAGCCCCGCAGGGAAGGTGAGCCCCGCAGGGAACGCGAGCCCCTTGGGAACAGATTCCTCCTTGACGGGCGTGTGAACAACCCGTGTCGGCCGAATGATGTGGCGGTTGCCGATCGTGCCGGCAGTACTGTGAACGAGCAGTGCGGGACGTACGGGACGGGACGGGACATGCTCGCTAGCAAGGCGCGACCGCAGATCCAGCACGTGCTCGATCCCCTGGGTGAGCGGTTGGCCCGGTCGCGGGTGTCACCGGATGCCGTGACCATCGTGGGCACCATCGGCGTGGTCGGTGGGGCGCTGGGCTTCTTCACCCGCGGGGTCTTCTTCGTCGGCGCTGTCGTCATCACACTGTTCGCCGTCTCCGACCTCATCGACGGACTCATCGCCCGCGCTCGCGGGATCTCCTCGCCGTGGGGTGCGTTTCTGGACTCCACCTCCGACCGGGTCGGTGACGGCGCCATCTTCGGCTCGTTGATCATTTGGTACGCCGGTGACGGTGATTCGTTGCCGCTGTGTGTGGCCGCCCTGATCTGCCTGACGGCTGGTTCGATCATCTCGTATGTCAAAGCCCGGGCGGAAGGGCTGGGATTTCACTGTGACGTCGGCTTCGCCGAACGCGGTGAGCGGCTTCTGGTCGTTCTGGTCGCCGCTGGTCTCTACGGACTGGGCGTGCCGTATCTGCTACCGGCCGCGCTGTGGTTCCTCGCCGCGGCCACGGTGTTGACGGTGGCGCAGCGGATCGTCCATGTCCATCGGCAGTACCTGGGGCGAGGCCAGGGCGCTGCCGGGCGGGCGGCCCGGCCGCCGGTCGAACCGCCCGCGGCAACGCGGGTCCACTGACGGGGCCGGCCGGCGTTGACGACTGCGCGTGCCCGGATGACGGACCTGGCCTACGCGACGGGCTGGCGGGTCGTGCGTGTCCTGCCCGAGCGTGTCGCCGCGCGGGTGTTCACCGCGGCGGCCGATGCGGCCGTGCGCCGGGACGGCCGCGGAGTCCGTCGGTTGCGCGCAAACCTGGCGCGAACAGTCCCACCCGACACCGACCTCGACGATCTCACGCGAGCTGCCATGCGGTCCTACGCCCGCTACTGGCTGGAGGTCTTCCGGCTGCAGGACATGCCGCGCGAACGGATCATCAAGGGTATGCGCATGGTGGCGGAACCGCGGCTACGGGCGGCACTGGCGTCCGGCCGCGGCACCATCGCGGCGCTGCCGCACATGGGAAACTGGGAGCATGCCGGCGCGTGGCTCGCCGCGAACGGGGAACCGTTCACGACAGTTGCCGAGCGGGTGGAACCGGCATCCCTGTTCGACCGGTTCATACGGTTCCGCTCCGCGCTCGGCATGGAGGTCATCCCGCTCACCGGTGGTGAGCGGCCACCCTTTGACCTGTTGGCGGATCGCCTGCTCGCCGGCGGCACGGTGTGCCTGCTGGCCGACCGTGACCTGTCCGCGGACGGGGTGCCGGTCACCTTCTTCGGAGCGACGGCCACGATGCCGCCGGGGCCGGCCGCGCTCGCGCTGCGGACCGGGGCGACGTTGCTGCCTGCCACGCTGTGGTTCGATCCGGACGGCTGGGGTGTGCGTATTCACCCGGCTGTGCCGCATACCGACGTAGCGCAGATGACCCAGGCGCTGGCAGACGCCTTCGCCGAGGGAATCGCGGCCTACCCCGCGGACTGGCACATGCTCCAACGCATCTGGCGGGACGAGCCGGCGACCGCCGCTGCGGTTGAGCCGGTTGAGCCGGTTGAGCCGGTTGAGCCCGTATCCTGCCCGCCGCCGGCCGGAGTGGAAACATGAAGATCGGGCTGGCCTGCCCTTACACCTGGGACGTGCCCGGAGGGGTTCAGGTCCATGTGCGCGACCTCGCCGAGACTCTCATCGGGCTGGGTCACGACGTTTCGGTGATCACGCCGGTCAACGATGAGACAACCCTCCCGCCCTATGCCGTGGACGCGGGCCACGCGGTGCCGGTGCCCTACAACGGCTCGGTCGCCAGGCTGCTGATGGGGCCGGTGTCAGCCGCCCGTGTGCGCAGGTGGTTGCGGGAGAACGACTTCGACGTGTTGCACGTGCACGAGCCCACAGCGCCCAGCGTCAGCCTGCTCACCTGCATGCTTGCCGACGGTCCCATCGTCGCCACCTTCCACACGGCCAACCCGCGTTCGAAGATCCTGACGGCTGCGCACGGCGCATTGCAGCCATCGATGGAGAAGGTCCGGGCCCGGATCGCGGTGTCCGAGGCGGCGAGGCGAACGATCGTCGAACATCTCGGCGTGGACGCGATCCTCATTCCCAACGGCGTGGCGGTGGGCACCTTCCGGGACGCCACACCGCTGCCCACGCGCCCACCGGGCGGCGCGACCGTGGTCTTCCTGGGGCGTATCGACGAGCCCCGCAAAGGTCTGGACGTGCTGCTGGCGGCCTTGCCGACGCTGGTGGCGCGGTGCGAGCGGGCGCGACTGCTGGTTGCCGGCCCGGGCGATGGCGAGGCGGTGCTCGACCGGGTGGAGCCGGGTCTGCGGGACCGGGTGCACCTGCTCGGTCTGGTCTCCGACGCGGACAAACCGCGGGTGTTCCATTCGGGGGAGATCTATTGCGCGCCGAACACGGGGCAGGAGAGCTTCGGCATCGTCCTGCTGGAGGCGATGGCCGCCGGCGCGCCGGTTGTGGCCAGCGATATCGACGCCTTCCGTCGCGTCCTCGACGACGGCCACGCCGGCCGACTGTTCCCGGTCGGGGATCCGGCGGGGCTTGCCCATGCGCTTGCCGGGCTGCTGGCCGATCCGGGCGAGCGTGGCCGCCTCAGCGATCGGGGCCGGGCGGTGGTAACCGCCTATGACTGGCCGATGATCGCGAAAAGTATCGTCGGAGTGTACGAGATGGTCGCCGGCGACGCGCCGGTATCGGTAGCGGTGGGTTCCCAGCAGAAGGCGATCCGTCATTCTGCTTGATCGGAGTCAATCCCCTGGCGCGGCGTCACCCGGTGTTGACTACGCTGCGCGAGGTGCCCCTAGTTGTCCTCACGGTCGCGGTCATCGTTCTGATCGCCACGTACCTCACCTGGCTCGCGAGCCGTCTCGACCGCCTCGCGGTGCGGGTCACCGACGCCCGCACGGGACTGACCGCCCAGCTGGCGCTGCGCGTGGCCGCGGCCGGGGAACTCGTCCGACAGTGCGAACTGGCGGAGCTGGGCGAGGCGGTGGCGCGGGCGCGGGCTGCGCATGCGGCTCTCGCTGCTGACGGTCCGCTGGACAACGACGCCGAAGCGGTGGAGAACAACCTCAGCCGGGCGTTGCGGTCAGCGCAGGTCGCGGCGACAGCCGATCGCGCGCCTGACGCCCTGCACGCGGTGGACGTCGCCGCGGCGAGGGTGGCCCTTGCCCGCCAGCTGCACAATGACGCGGTCCGTGATGTCCGGGCGTTGCGAAGCAGGCGGGTCGTCCGGATACTGCGCTTGTCCGGGCGCAGACCGTTGCCCGCCTACTTCGAGATCGACGACGCTCTCCCGGTGCGCAGTGGCGGAGACGGGAAGATCGACGGCGATGCTGACGAGCATAAGCCCGACGGTGGTACCTTGAATGGTGATATGACCGGATTTGCCCCATGATGCTCTTTCTGTAATGCGGCGTGCGGCATGCGGTGTGCGGCGTGCGGCGTGCCGTCGCGACCACTCGTCTCCGACCGCCCGTGTGCCCACCCGGGTGCCCAGGTGGGATTCAGGTGGTACTTCGGCCGTACGATGAGGCGTCCCCCGTCCGGTGCGAATGCGCGCATCCGCCGGTGGCCCGGGAGGCCGAAGTCCGGTTTGTCGACGTTCGCGTGGGCAGGGACACCTGCTCCCGACGGATCCGTGTAAAGAGAGGCGAGTCATGTCCGATGGCCTGACCGCACCCGAGCCTGCGCAGCCCGACGACGGGCCCGCACGGGTGGCCGAGCCTCCCCGCTCCGCCGGTACCCAGGTGGGGACGGCCCGGGTCAAGCGGGGCATGGCGGAGATGCTCAAAGGCGGAGTGATCATGGATGTGGTCACCGCCGACCAGGCGAGGATCGCCGAGGATGCCGGGGCGGTCGCGGTGATGGCCCTGGAGCGGGTGCCGGCCGACATTCGTGCCCAGGGCGGGGTGGCTCGCATGAGCGCCCCGGAGATGATCGAAGAGATCATCGAGGCGGTGTCGATCCCGGTCATGGCCAAGGCGCGTATCGGCCACTTCGTCGAGGCCCAGGTGCTCCAGCAGCTGGGGGTCGACTACGTCGACGAGTCCGAGGTCCTCACCCCCGCCGACCCGCACCACCACATCGACAAGTGGCGGTTCACCGTCCCGTTCGTCTGCGGCGCGACCAACCTGGGTGAGGCGCTGCGTCGCATCGGCGAGGGTGCGGCGATGATCCGGTCGAAGGGTGAGGCGGGTACCGGCGAGGTGTCCAACGCCGTCGTGCACATGCGCACGATCAGAGCGGAGATCGCCCGCCTGTCGGTGCTGGACCCCAGCGAGCTGTTCGCCGCGGCCAAGGATCTGCGCGCCCCTTACGAGCTCGTGGCCGAGGTCGCGAGCCTGGGGCGCCTGCCGCTCGTCCTGTTCACCGCGGGTGGCATCGCCACGCCCGCGGACGCGGCACTGATGATGCAGCTGGGCGCCGACGGCGTGTTCGTCGGCTCGGGCATCTTCAAGTCCGGTGATCCGGCGCGGCGTGCGCGGGCGATCGTCGAAGCCACCACCATGTACAACCACGCCGACGTCCTGGTGAAGGTCTCGCGTGGTCTCGGGGAGGCGATGGTCGGCATCAGCACCGGCGAGCTGGAGCCCGCGGCCAGGTTCGCCGATCGCGGCTGGTGAGCGACCTCGGCATGATCGCCCCGGCAGCGCGGCCGGCGCGGGTGGGCGTGCTGGCACTGCAGGGCGACGTCCGCGAGCATGTCCGGGCGCTGCGCGCGGTCGGCGCCGACCCGATGGAGGTCCGGCGCGTGTCCGATCTGGACGCGGTGGACGGGCTGGTCCTGCCCGGTGGGGAGTCCACCACGATCGGGCGGCTGCTGCGCGTGTTCGATTGGCTGGAACCCCTGCGGGCGGCGATCGCGGACGGGCTGCCGGTGTTCGGATCCTGTGCGGGCATGATTCTGCTGGCCCGCGAGGTCCTGGACGCCGCACCCGGCCAACCGCTGCTCGCAGGCTTGGATGTCGTCGTGCGGCGCAACGCGTTCGGCCGTCAGGTGGACTCGTTCGAGGCGGATATCGATCTCGTCGGTGTCGCCGGCGGCCCGGTTCGAGCGGTCTTCATCCGGGCACCGTGGGTGGAGAAGGTCGGGGACGAGGTTGAGGTTCTGGGCCGGGTTGGTGACAGAATTGTCGCGGTCCGCCAGGACAATCTGCTGGCAACGGCATTCCACCCGGAGCTGACCGGTGACATCCGGATACACCGGATGTTCGTCGACGTTGTCACAGGCAATCGTGGAAGGCAGGGGTCGGTACAGGTGAGGGGCAGGGCATGAGCGGTCACTCCAAGTGGGCGACCACGAAGCACAAGAAGGCAGTCGTCGATGCGCGTCGTGGCAAGCTGTTCGCAAAACTGATCAAGTCGGTCGAGGTGGCGGCGAAGACCGGTGGTGGGGACCCGGCCGGAAACCCGACCTTGGCGGACGCCATTGCCAAGGCCAAGTCGCAGTCGGTGCCGAACGACAACATCGACCGGGCCGTCAAGCGGGGCTCGGGGGAGCTCGCCGGCGGCGTCAACTACGAGGAGATCACCTACGAAGCGTACGGGCCCAGCGGTGTGGCCGTCCTGGTCGAGTGCCTCACCGACAACCGCAACCGGGCCGCCTCCGACGTCCGGGTCGCGATCACCCGAAACGGTGGTACCGTCGCGGACCCCGGTTCGGTCTCGTACCTGTTCAACCGCAAGGGCGTCGTCCTGGTCCCCAAAACGCCCGGTCTGAGCGAGGATGACGTCCTGGCCGCCGTTCTCGACGCCGGCGCTGAGGAGGTCAACGACCTGGGTGACGCCTTCGAGGTCGT
Source organism: Protofrankia sp. Cas3 (assembly GCF_963555955.1). Taxonomy (NCBI): domain Bacteria; kingdom Bacillati; phylum Actinomycetota; class Actinomycetes; order Frankiales; family Frankiaceae; genus Protofrankia; species Protofrankia sp. Cas3. Next base: position 1,161 of record NZ_CAUVXP010000180.1, on the reverse strand, counting down.
GTCCGAGGCGACGGACCTCAATGCGGTGCGGGTCGCCGCGCTGGGCGCCGCGCTCGCGGTTTCGGCCGCGGACCTGTCGTGGCTGCCGAGCATCAGCGTGCCGTTGGACGAGGAATCCGCCCGCAAGGTCCTCAAACTCGTCGAGGCGGTGGAAGATCTCGACGATGTCCAAAATGTCTGGTTTAATGCTGACATCTCGGATGAGATCATGGAGTTGGTCTCGGCCTGACGGGTTTTCCTCGCCGGCTACCAGTCACCCCTCGCGCCTCACTCCTCGCGCATCGCAACGCGCGGGTGTCAGGTGCGACCTGGCGTTTCGAGAGTCGAACGGACGTTCGCGCGTGTCGCGACCGTGGCGAACCGTCCCGGGGCCACAATGGTCGACGGTAGCTGAAGTCAGGATTCAGAACGGCTGGTCCGCGGACCAGCCAGCGGGAGGGCGCTGGTGCTGGTGCTCGGTGTCGATCCGGGGCTCACGCGCTGCGGTCTCGGTGTGGTTGACGGCGGCCCCGGCCGGAACGCCTCGCTGGTTGCGGTCGGTGTGCTGCGCACGCCGGCCACCGACGACGTCGCAGCCCGGCTGTGGGCACTTGAGCAGGGCCTGGATGAATGGATCGGCCGGCACAACCCCGATGCGGTCGCGGTCGAGCGGGTGTTCAGTCAGGCCAACGTCCGGACGGTCATGGGTACCGCGCAGGCCGGGGCGGTGGCCATCGTCGCGGCGGCCCGGCGGGGCCTACCGGTGGCGCTGTACACGCCCAGCGAGGTGAAGGCCGCGGTCAGCGGTAGCGGCCGGGCGGACAAGGCCCAGGTGGCGTTCATGGTGAGCCGCCTGCTGAGGTTGCCTGATCCGCCGCGTCCGGCCGATGCGGCGGACGCCCTGGCGCTGGCCCTGTGCCACCTGTGGCGTGGCCCGGCGCTGGCCAGGATGGCGGCTGCGGTCCACGGTGGCCAGGCTGTCCGGAAGGAGACCGGTCGATGATCGCTTCTGTTTCGGGCACGGTCGCAGCCTTGTCACCCGAAGCAGCCGTCGTCGAGGTCGGTGGGGTCGGGCTGCTCGTGCAGTGCACCCCCGCGACGCTGTCACGGCTGCGGGTAGGCCAGGATGCACGCCTGGCCACCACCCTGGTCGTCCGGGAGACCGAGCTCACTCTCTACGGG
>NZ_CAUVXP010000179.1:0-10912 GCF_963555955.1 Protofrankia sp. Cas3 | reverse complement strand
GGGCCAAGAGCCGACAGCCGAAGGCCGAGGCGACCCGTCGGAAGCGGGGTCAGCATCCTGGATGGCTCCTACGAACCGGGCACGTCGGTGCGGATGCCGCATCCGGCGAACCCGGAGTTCGGCTACCCGGACGCATCACGACCGGGCGTCTTCGATGCGATCAGTATGGAAACACAGTACTTCGGGTCGTCCCACTGGAGGTTGATCTTCATGATGAGCGTCGACGTACGCATGTGGTCCGCCGATACCGGACCGGCGCTCGATCCCGACCAGTTCTGGGCCTGACTCATGGGTACCGGACCGCAGACGATGTCGGACGCCGCCGTGAGCCCCGAGGCCCGCGCGGACGACCTTCTCCAGACGATGACGATCGAGGAGAAGGCACAGCAGGTCACCGGGATGCTACCGGTGGGACTCCTCGGCCGGGACGGCCTGATCCAGTCCCAGGCCGAGCGTCGCCTGCGCGACGGGATCGGCCACATCGGGATGCTGGGAATGGTCGGTCACAAGACGCCGGACCGACTGGCGAGGATCGTCAACGAGATCCAGCGGTTCCTCGTCACGGGCACCCGGCTCGGCATTCCAGCAATCTTCCATGTGGAGGCGCTCAACGGTGTGGTGGCGCCCGGGTTCACCACGTTCCCAACGGCGATCGGGCTGGCCGCCACGTGGAACCCCGGCGGTGTCGAGGAGATGGCCGGCGTCCTGCGCCGGCAGGCGCGGGCCATCGGTCAGACCTTCGCCCTCTCCCCCGTCATGGACGTCGCTCGGGACGCCCGCTGGGGGCGGGTCCATGAAACCTACGGCGAGGACCCGTACCTGACCTCGGCAATGAGTGTCGCGTTCACCCGCGGTCTGCAGGGCACCGACCTGCGCGAGGGTGTCATCGCCACCGGCAAGCACTTCCTGGGCTACGCGGTCACCGAGGGCGGCCAGAACATGGCTGCCACGGCGGTGGGGCCGCGCGAACTCTACGAGGTGTATGCCCGCCCGTTCGAAGCGGCGATCAAGCTCGCAGGCCTGGGCGCGGTGATGAACTCCTACAGCACCGTCGAGGGCATCCCGGTCGCTGCCAACCGCGAGATCCTCACGACGCTGCTACGGGAGCGGCTGGGCTTCACCGGCACCGTCGTCTCCGACTACCAGACCATTCACCACCTCCATGAGCGCCTCGGGGTCGCCCGGGACGCCGAGGAGGCCGGCCGGCTGGCGCTGGCCGCCGGCATCGACGTCGAGCTGCCAGCCCCGCACGGCTACGGCCCCACCCTCGCCCGGGCCGTCCACCGCGGAACCGTCCCCGCCGACCAGCTGGACCAGGCCGCGTGGCGGGTCCTGCGCGACAAGTTCGCCCTGGGTCTGTTCGAGGCGCCCTACGTCGACGAGGACCCCGTCGTCATCAGGGCGGTGGCCCGCCAGGGCGTCGACCTGGCCGACCGCCTCGCCCGGCAGTCCGTGACCCTGCTGACCAACGACGGCACCCTGCCGCTGTCCCGCGACGTCCGGCGGATCGCGATCGTCGGCCCGCACGCCGACGGCACCGCGTTCGCCTTTGCGCCCTACACCTACACCGCCGCGCTGGGGATGCTCGGCGCCCGATTCCGCGGCGAGGGGGGCGCCATGGACGGCGTCGAGGAGATGACCGGCGAGGTGCCGGACGAGGCGATCGAAGCGCTGATCGAGGAGGTCGCAGGCCCTCTCGCCACCCCGCTCGACGACTACGTGCGCAACACCTACGGCGCGCAGTCCCTCGCCGAGGCCGTCCGCCGCGGTGTCCCGGACGCGCAGGTGACCGTGGTCACCGGCTGCGGCGTCGTCGACGAGGAGCCGACCGACATGCCGGCAGCGGTGACGGCCGCCCGCGACGCCGACGTGGTGATCCTGGCGCTGGGCGGCCGTGGTGGCTGGTTCACCACTGCGATCACCGAGGGCGAGGGCAGCGACACCGCGAACATCGACCTACCCACGAACCAGGTCACCCTCGCCCGGGCCGTCGCGGCCACCGGCACCCCGTGCGTGGGCATCGTCTACACCGGCCGGCCGATGGCCCTGACCGCGATCGTCGACGTCCTGCCGGCGCTGCTGTACGGCTACTACGGCGGCCAGGCGGCCGGCCCCGCCATGGCCGACGTCCTGTTCGGCGACGTCAACCCGAGCGGCAAGCTTCCGATGTCGATCCCCCGGCACTGCGGCCAGGTACCGATCCACCACGGCCAGCCGGCCGGCACCGGGTACCGGCGCGCCGCCACTGACCTGCACCGGGGCTACCTCGACATGCCCGCCACCCCGCTGTTCGCATTCGGCCACGGACTGAGCTACACGACGTTCGCGTACACCGACCTCGTCATCAGCTCCGTCCAGGTCGACAGCGAGGGCGCCGTCACCGTCGCGGTGACAGTGCGCAACATCGGGGAACGGGCCGGCGAGGAGATCGTCCAGCTCTACTTCTGTGACCAGGCGACCGGCGTCACCCGGCCGGCCCAGGAGCTCGTCGGATTCACCCGCGTCGACCTCGCCGCCGGCGCCGGCGCCACCATCGAGTTCACCGTGGCGATGAGCCAGCTGGGCTACCTCGGCCTCGGCGGCGACGTCGTGCTGGAGCCGGGCCCGATCCAGGTGCTCGTGGGCAGCTCCTCGGACGACATCCGCCTGCGGGACGCCTTCGAGGTCGTGGGCGAGACGGCGGTGCTGCACGGCCGCCGCTCCTACCTCTCGAACGTCGCCGTCGCCAGGCCCGGCGAGCGACCGTAGGCCAGCCCGCCGGGCACACGAACCGGGCGTGCTCCAGGGCATCGAGCGCCTGTACGACTGGACAGCAATGGGGAGTCCGGGTGCGGGTCAGAAGGCTCCGGGACGGACGGTGCGCATGACGTCGTCGAGGACCTTGTCCAGCGGTGCCCGGCAGCCGGCTGCCATCCAGGCCCGCTTCGCCGCCTCCAGGCACGCCAGTGCGGCGCCGATGACCGCTTCGGGGCGGGCGTTGATCCCGGTGTCGGCCGGGCCGGGGTCGGGTGCGGGGCCAAGGCGGGCGGCGATATGCGGAATGAGCCGGTCGTGCCACCCGCACTGCTTGTCCAGGTTACGGGCCCGCAGTGCGGGATTGCCGTCGAGCATCTGCCGCAGACCGCGGGCGCCCTGTGGGTCGCGCGCGTGGTAAGCGAGTAGCACGTCGAAGGCGCGGCGCAGCGCCGTCCACGCGTCCTCGCCGGCAGGCCGCTGCGCCAGGGCCTCGGCGAGTGACTCGCCAAGGGCGTCGAGGTGGTCGAGTACGACGTCTTCCTTCGAGGCGAAGTAGCGAAAGAAGCTGCTGCGGGACATCCCGGCGACGGCCGCGATCTCGTCGATCGTCGTCGCGTCGTAGCCCTTGCGGGCGAACAGGTCCATCGCGACGGTCATCAACTCGGCCCGTACGGCGCGCCGGGTGCGTTCGCGGAGCCCGGGTCCAAGTCCGAGCCCGGATCCAAGTCCGAGCCCTCCAGACGCCTCAGCCATCACGGTCGTACTATACCTCGCGCCATAACTGCTTCTCGATTCCTAATCTGGAACTGAGTGCAGTGTTGGGCGTAGAGTGCCGATACGATTAAGCGGGTCAGCGAGCTGCGACGGAGGGGTGTCATGGATCTTTCTGGGGTGGGGGTATGGAGCATCCCCCTGCGTTTCGGGGACCCGGTCGAGGCCGCCGAGGCGGCTGCGGAGCTTGAGGAGCTGGGGTTCAGCGCGGTGTGGATTCCCGACATCGGGGGGCCGGTGTTCGACGCCGTCGGTCGTCTGCTGGCGGCGACCCGCCGGATGGTCGTGGCGACCGGTGTCCTGAACCTGTGGATGCACACGCCGGCGGACACCGCCGCGTCCTACGCGTCGCTGTCCGCCGCCCACGGTGACCGCTTCCTGCTGGGTGTCGGGGTGAGCCACGCGCCGATGGTGGACGCCTCCGAGCCCGGTCGGTACCGGCGTCCGATGGCGGCGATGGCGGCGTTCCTCGACGGCCTGGACACGGCCGAGCCGTCGGTGCCCGCCGAGGGGCGGGTGCTGGCCGCGCTCGGCCCGAAAATGCTTGAGGTTGCGGCGAAGCGCGCCCGTGGGGTGCATCCTTACCTCGTCACGCCGGAACACACGCGGCGTGCCCGCGAAGCGCTGGGTAACGGTGCGCTCATACTCCCGGAACAGTCAGTGATCCTGTGTTCGGGGGCGGAGGAGGCGCGGGCGATCGGGACGGACTGGCTGCGGCGGTATCTCGCTCTGCCGAACTACGCCAACAACTGGCTGCGGCTGGGTTTCTCACCCGAGGACCTGGCATCGGTGAGCGACCGCCTGTTCGACGCGCTGATCGCATGGGGGGACGAGGAGGCGATCAGACGCCGGGTGGACGAGCACCGTGCCGCCGGCGCCGACCACGTCGCCGTACAGGTGCTCGCGGCCGACCAGAACGCCTTTCCGCGCGAGCAGTGGCGTCGGCTTGCCGCCGCCCTGCTGTAGCGCCCCGGGCGTCCCGGGCGGTCCGCCCCACTGAAGTCGTTATCGGCGCTGCTTTCACGATGTGAGAGGAAGACTGAATGGCGGATGATCTGGGAGCCGCGGGACTGCGGGACGGGGCCGTGGCGGCCGTCGGGGAGATCCTGCAGACCGCCCCGGCCGCTCGCGCGCACGTCAGGCGGATGCTCAACGAACGTTACGGGCTCATCGACTACCAGACCATGTTCTGGGCGCTGCAACAGTCGCCGGAACCACGCGAGGGCATGCGCGCCTTCATGGAGAAACGGGCACCCGAATGGGTCCCCGAACAGTTCGCCGGCGACGGAGCCGGCCGATGATGACGCCGCTGGTCCTCGTGCACGGTGGCGGCTTCGACAGTCGCTGCTGGGATCTACTGGTGCCCCATCTCGCCGCGCCGGTGCCGCAAGCCGGGACCAGCGCCAGGCAGGCGCTGCGACCGGACGTCCAGGAGCACGTCGAGGAATCCCAGGCCGAGCGGCGGGAGACGATGGATCCCGCGCAGGTGAAGCGGTACTTCGGCAGTGACCTCGACGCCGGACACATGTGCATGATCAGCTAGCCGGCCGCGCTGGCCACGATCCTGCACCGCATCGCCGGCACCCGACGGACCGGTCGAGCAGCGCGGCCTGGATGCGGCCGGCGGTATGACCGTAGGGCGGTATGGCGGAATATCCGGCCTGGGGATCCGCTTGGACGGGGCGTGAAGGTACGGATCGGGATCGCGCCCGGAGCGGATTCCGGCGACAGTTTCGCGGACATCGTCGGCCGGCTTGACGAACTCGGTGTGGACTCTCTCTGGCTGCCGGAGCTTGTGTCATCACCGGGCCCGGACCCGATCGTCGGGCTGGCCTACGCCGCCGCGCGGACGCGCCGACTCAAGCTGGGTACCGGGGTGTCCGTCCTGCCGGGGCGCAACCCCGTGCTGTTCGCCAAGCAACTCGCCACTCTTGCACGTCTTGCCCCCGGCCGGATCCTGCCCGCCGTGGGCCTCGGTCCGGCGCAGCCGACCGACCGCGACGCCTTCCCCCTCCCGCCTGGACCACACGGCACCGGAGCGCGGGGCGAGGTCCTGGAGGAGGCGCTCGTCCTGCTGCGCCGCCTGCTGACGGAGCCGTCGGTCACCTTCCGCGGCCGGTACTTCACGCTGGACGAGGTCAGCATCGGCACCTTACCCACGAAACCCCTTGACATCTGGCTCGGCGGAGCCGCACCCACCGCGCTGCGCCGCATCGGCCGGCTGGGCGACGGGTGGCTGGCGTCCCTGGTCACGCCGTCCGACGCCGCCGAGGGAATCGCGACGATCACAGCTGCGGCTGATGCCGCCGGGCGGATGATCGATCCCGAGCACTACGGGCTGAGTATCGCCGTCGCGTTGGACGGCGGCATTCCGCCCGCGCTCGCTGCCGCGGTCCGGCGTCGGCGGCCCGACGCCGACCCTGCCTCCCTCGTGCCCGTCGGCTGGGACGCGCTCCGGCGCCGCATCGAGGACTACATCGCAGTCGGGGTGAGCAAGTTCGTGGTTCGCCCAGCGACGTCCCTGCCGGCCTGGAACGAGTTCATCGACCAGTTCGCCACCGAACTGCTCCCGATCGAGACCTGACCGGAACCGGGCACGGCCCTCGTAATCTCGGGGACGCCATCCCGTGGCGGTTCGGCGTCGGCAGCAACGCGATCAAGACCTGAGTAGCCTCGCCTGCGATTTCTTCACCGTCGACACCATCCTGCTGACCAGGTTGTACGTGCTGTTCTTCGTGGAGGCGGAGTCCCGTCGGATGCACCAAAGTCATCATCTTCAAACCCCGACCCAAAAGATCATGGCCGGAGTTCACCGTGTTCTGGATCATCCGGGCCTGGAACTCCTCGGCCAACAGCGTGACCCACGGCTCCACGCAGTGTGGCTCCCGTGACCACTGCCCGCCCAGCGCGTACTGGAGCCCCTCATCCCATTTCACCTTCCAGCCCCGCCGCCGTGGCATCCCCGCCCGCAAGCGCCACCAGCACCGGCCCCACAATATTTGCCGCCGCCTCCGCCCCAGTGGCCTGAACCTCCTCCAGCGCCCAGACTGCCAGCCGGAGCCGCTTCCGCAGTAACGACACCTCCATCGTCCGCAACACCGCCAGGTCATCGTCCACCGGCAACCACGCCGGCCACGGATGAGCCACCACCACCTCCGTCGGCACATCCAACACCGCAGCCAAAGCCCGCTGCGACAACTGGTCCGGCACCACCCCCTTGTGCTCCCACCGCCACGTCTTCTGTCGTTCCGCCGCCATATTCGGCACGCCCATCTGCCGGGCCTGTCGGGCAATCACCCGCGCCAGCTGCTGGTACGACCAGCCTCTGGCCGCCCGGACCCGGGCCAGCGGATGCATCCGCAGCTCGCGCCCCATGGCATCCTTCTCGTTCTCCGACCGTCCCGGCCCGCAAGCCTCAGCCGACTCGGCAATGTCGACCGTCACGGCCGCCGCCTCACGAGTCGCGCCATCGTCGCCCTCAGGCGCCCCAGTTCCTCGGTCACCGCGTCGACCCACTCCGTTAACGCCGCGGCTTCCCGTGGCTCCACCCCGGACAACTGGCCAGCCACCGCCGCCAAAGTCGCGCACGCCGTCCGTCCCTGAACCTCCGCCGCCCCAATCGCCAGCTCCAACCGGTACCGCAACGGGGAAGTCAGCCTCGTCCCCGACTCATCCGCCGGCGCCTCCCCTACCTCCAGCTCGCCACCGAACACGGCCTCAAGCTCGGAGGCCACCTCCGCCGGCCAGCTGACAACCGGCGGAAAAGTCGTCGGTCCCTCCGCGTCCGACCCGTCCGCCCATTGCTGTGGCAGGCGCGGTCTCACCACCCGGCTTCTCGTACATCTGCATTCCCCGCGCATGACGCCTCCAGACGCTATGGATGATCCATTACTAAGCCGGCCGACGCCCGGAGCCGGGGAGCGCATTCCTCAATACCCGGCCCCGGGCGCCCTTGTCACCGTGGCGGCCCTTGCCCCACCCCGGCAAGACGCCCCACGTCTTGAGATCATGCGTCCCCCGCATGGCGGTATCGCCATTACCCACCGTAATAGATAGACTCCGGGACCATATAGACTGGTGATCAAGAAAATCAAACGGGGGCGCCCCATGGACAAAGCCGAGGCCGCGCATCGTTACTGCCGCTGCGGCACCCGTCTCGCCCGGGATAACCATGACGGCCTTTGCCGCCCCTGCCAGCGCAGGGCCAGGGATCTCACCACCGGCGCGCCCGACATGCCGCCCGATTTCTGGACTATCTCGGACCAACTCCATGATGCCCTCAGCTCCTGGCACATGGGCCGCGTCATCGCCGCCTACCGCACTCATCCCCACCACGACACAACTCTGAGCCAAGAAACCGTGGCCAATTGGATGGGTATCACCCAGACCCAGCTCAGCCGCATCGAGAGTGGCCCGCCCCTCACCGACCTTGCCAAGCTCATCCGTTGGACCCAGATTCTGCGCATCCCCGAAGCCTTCCTATGGTTCAAGGTGCCGGGCCTGCCCCCGACGGCGAACCATCCGGCCCTCACCAACCCACCTCACCTGCCAGCCCGGCGCGACGCCCGACCCTCCGCGGGGCTTATCCCAGAACCCGTAAGGGACAAGCAGCCGTCGCTCTTCAACACAGTGCGTGACCTACACTTGCCAGAAGAGACGATAGCCGCCTTACTGGAGGAACCTTGGAGCGAGCCATCCGCCTTTCCCACCGACGACCGGTCCCCACGAGATGAGTCGGCCCATGACGACCTCATGCGCCTCCTGCAAGCTTGGGCCACCACCGTGAAGCGCCGTCAATTCCTCCTGTCAATGGGCCGAGCCGCCACCGCTGCGGCCACCATCCCCCTGCTGGCCGGTACAGAGGTCGAACCCGATCGCGTGCGGAGCGCCCTGGATCGCCCGGCGCGCGTCGATGCCACGCTCATCAGCCACATCGAAGAAGTCCTGCGCCACGCCCTAAGCCAGGACGCGGTACTCGGCCCGCAAGCCGCGATCCAAACCGTGTTGGATCAACGCCACCTTGCCCGGCATCTGCTCGAAGACTGTCCTCCCGACCTGCGTCCCCGACTCCTGTCCGTCTATGCCGGGCTCTGCCGGGCCACCGGCTGGTTCATCTTCGACCTCGGCCACTTCGATGCCGCCGTGCCGCACTTTGAGGAAGGCCGCACCGCTGCCCACGAGGCACGCAATACCGAACTCGACGCCCTCATCCTCTGCAACCTCGCCCAGACCGCCATCTGGCATAACCGTCCCCGCCTGGCCGTGGATCACGCCTCAGCCGCCGTGGCCTGGTCCTGGCGCACCCCGGACCGTGCCCTCCAGGCCAATACCGGCGACATGGCCGCCCGGGCCTTCGCCGCAGCCGGCGACTATGACGCTGCCATGCAGGAACTCCACCGGGCCGAAACCGCCCTGGCCGCTGCCGACCGCGCCCCCTCCCTCGTCGACTGGTACGACGAAGCCTTCCTCACCGGCATCCGCGGCCAGTGTCTGTTGGCCCTCGGGCGACCCGCCGAAGCGATCTCCATCATCACGCCGTCGCTGGCGGCCATGGATCCCACAGTGTCCATACGCAACCTCGCTATGACAACCGTCGACCTCGGCACCGCCTACATCCAGCAGGGCGAAGTCGAAGAAGGCGCCCGCACCCTTGGCCGGGCCAGCGAACTGGCCGCCCGTAACCGCTCCGTCCGCCTCGCCACCGGGCTTCGTACCGCCCGCGGCCAGCTTGAACCGTGGAAGAACACCCCGGCCGTCAGTGAGCTGGACGAGAAGATGGCTTCGCTGTGGGTGCTGCAGGGCGAGCCGCTTTTGCGGTCGTCACCCACCCTCCAGATCCCTGGCGCCAAATGATCGACTTCTTGCGGCACAAGCAGTAATCTGATTGTACTATTTTTAGTAGTGTATAAGTTACTTTATGCACCTGAAGTCCGTCTCCATCAAAAATTACCGCAGCATCGAGTCGGCCAACCTTGAGTTCGGCCCCCTCACGTTGTTCGTTGGCAAAAACAACAGTGGAAAATCAGCAGTTCTTAACGTGATCCACGCTATGCAGGTCACTGGGGGAATTTCACCCTCAGATATTCGCTACGGCGCCAGCGAAATGCAAATTAGCTATCAATTTGAACGGATAGTTCCCAGAAACTGGGGGCTATCTGCCGCCCAAGCAGAAACCGGCGTGGTTACCGTAGCTGTGAACCGAGAGTCCGGAAAGCAGCCACCGCATCTTCAATTGAGCAACGGGGCAAGTTTTAACGCTCGGGATATCTCCGCAATGGAGCCACAAAACTTTATTTACCCATTCCTTGCGAAACGCAAGGTGACCGCATTCGAGGAAGGAATTACCTCTCAACAAACATATGAAATACGGCCAAATCTTTCAAACCTTGCAGCAAGAGTAGAACTCCTGATGGATGTTAATCATCCTGCACATAGAGATTTTAGAAGCCTCGTGGATGAAATTATCAACTTGCCATTGTCGGCAGTACCATCGGCAAATGGCAAGCAAGTCGGAATGTGGGTAAATAGGCATGAATCTATCCCACTCATAGCCATGGGCGAAGGCATACCAAACATGCTGGGCCTTATCACGCAACTGTGCCTTGCCAAAGGACACCTCTTCCTGATCGAAGAACTGGAGAACGATATTCACCCGGAGGCGCTGAAAGCGCTACTGGGTGTGATTGAGCGTCGAGTTAACCAAAACCAATTTATCATCTCCACTCACAGCCACATCGTTGTTCGCTACCTAGGCGGCATACCGGCCACACGCATATATGAGGCGTCGCTTACTGACCGCATAGGCGATGACTACCGACTGCCAACCAGCACGTTTACTCTTGTCGAAAGTACAGTCACGGCACGCTCGGCGGTCCTAAAGAGGCTCGGTTTTGAGCTCTCAGACTTCGATCTGTGGGAAGGCTGGCTTATTCTTGAGGAATCTTCCGCTGAGCGCCTCATCAAAAACTACTTGATTCCATGGTTCGTCCCACGCCTTTCCATGATCAGGACCCTGTCGGCGGGCGGAACCAGCGAAGTTGAACCAACCTTCAATAACTATCGACGACTCTTTCTATTTGCTCACCTAGAGGAGCGCTACCGCGAGGCGGCGTGGGTCATCGTCGACGGCGACGAAAGCGGACGCAAAGTGATTGATAAGCTACAAACAACATTCGGCGCAACCTGGCCAAAGGACCACTTTCGTGTCTGGACTCACACCGACTTCGAGCGATTCTATCCTCAGCAGTTTACCGATGAGGTTGAGCGTGTCTTGGCCATGCCTCACGGGCAGCACAAACAGGAAGCCAAGATCGCGCTAGGAGAACAAGTTCGACACTGGTGTGACGAGAGCCCGGCGGAAGCAGAGGCCGCATTCAAAGAGTCGGCAATAGAAGTCATCACCCTG
>NZ_CAUVXP010000178.1:0-11048 GCF_963555955.1 Protofrankia sp. Cas3 | reverse complement strand
CACCAGGAGCTGCTACTGCTACTCGGTGTGAGTCGGGCCGAGGACGAGGCGCTGGAGGAACGGCTGGTCGCGGGGTCCGCCGGGTGAACGCTGCGTCGTCCCCCTCCCCCGGCGCGCACCTCGTCCCATACGGCCACGGGCACGCCCGTGGTCTGGACGCCGCCGAGCTCGGCGTCCACGGAATGGAGATGGACAGCCTCGTGCGGCTGGGGCTGCCGACCGTCCCGGGTCTCACGATCCCGGCGTCACATGCCGGCGACCTCACCGATGTGACTGTCGCCCGCGGCGCGGTCGATCTGCTGTCCGCGCTGGCCGGCCGGCGCGTCGGGCAGGCCGACCGCCCGATGCTGCTGCGGCTCGTCGCAAGCGCCCCGGTGCCGGCGGCGGGCCTGCCACCGATGGTCGCGGGACTCGGGCTCTCGCCGGCGACGGCCCCGGCGCTGTGCGCCGCGATCGGCCGTGCGGACACACTGTACGAAACCTGGTCGGCGACGGTACGGACCATCGCCGAAGGTGCCCTCGGCGTCCCCGCCGACGACCTCGACGACCTCGTCCTGGACAACCCCGACCCGGCCAAACAGGTACCCGCGCTGCTCGACATGTGTGAGCGGCTGGGCAACCGGCCCTATCCGCACGACCCGGCCGAGCAGGTCGCGCTCGCCGCCACCGCGACGCTGGCCCGGTGGAACTCCCCGCGCGGACGACGTGCCCGCACGGCGCAGTCACTGCCGGCCGACACCCCGATCGCCCTCCATCTGCAGGCGCTGCTTATCGGACCGTGGGCACGTTCGGGCCACGGCAGCGCGGCCAGCCGCGACCCTGACACCGGCGCGTTCGCACCGAGCGGGGTGTTCCACCGCGGCGTACGCCGCAGCGAACCGCCGAGCGGACCGGGCGAGCCGCTGGCGCAGCTGCCCGGTGGCGCCGATCTCCTGCGCGAAGCGCTGGCCACCCTCGAACACCACTTCCGCACCGTCGCACAGGTTGGGTTCGAGCTGAAAGACGGTGAGCTCGCGCTGCTCAGTGCCGCGCCACTGAGCCATCCCAGCCCCCAGGCGACGGTGCGGCTCGCGGTGGACCTGGTCCAGGCGGGCACCCTGGAAAAGGCCACCGCGGTGCGCTCGGTGCGGCCCGAACAGGTACAGGCGCTGCTGCACCCCCAGTTGCGGCTACGCGGCGGCGAACCGCTGCTGGTACGCGGGCTCGCCGCCTCCCCCGGCGCGGCCAGCGGCCGGATCTCGCTGTCCAGCCTCGACGCCCTCGACCGGGCCGCGGACGGTGTACCCACCATCCTGGTGATGACCGAGACGACACCCGCGGACGTGCCAGGTCTGCTGGCCGCCGCCGCCGTCGTCACGACGGGCGGGGGGCTCGCCTCACACGCGGCCGTGGTCGCCCGCGGCGCCGGTCGGCCCGCGGTGTGTGGCGCGTCGAGCCTGCGGGTCGATCCCGCCACGAGCCGGGTCAGTGTGGATGGGCGGGAACTATGCGAAGGCGACGTCATCTCCGTTGACGGACGCACCGGCGACGTCTACGTCGGCGCGGTCGAGGTTCGCCCGGCAGCCCCCTCCGCCGAGCTCGACGTCCTGCTCGGCTGGGCCGACGACCACCGCCGGCTCGGGGTGCGGGCCAACGCCGACACCGCGGCTGACGCGGCGAGCGCCGTGCGGCTGGGCGCCGAGGGCATCGGGTTGTGCCGGACCGAACACCAGTTTCTCGGCGCCCGACTGCCGCTGGTCCGCCGGGTGATCCTTGCCGAGGATGCCGAGGACGAACGCAAGGCGCTCGCGGCCCTGGCCGACGCTCAGCGCGAGGACTTCCGCGACCTGCTGCGCGCGGTGGGGGATCGTCCGGTAACGGTGCGTCTCCTGGACGCACCGATGCACGAGTTCCTTCCCCACGACGGTGACTATGACGACGACCGGCAGGCAGCCCGCGCCGGGCAGCTGCGCGAGGCCAATCCCATGCTCGGCGTGCGCGGTGTACGGCTCGCCCTCCTGCACCCCGGGCTCTACCCGGCTCAGGTCGACGCCCTGTTCTCCGCCTGGATCGACGTCGCCGCCGAAGGCGTCCGCCCGATCCTTGAGGTGATGATCCCGCTCGTCTCGATACCGCGGGAACTGGCCCTGGCCGCCGCCGCGGTCTCAGACGTCGCCACCGAGGTCGCCCGGCGCAGCGGTGTCACCGTCGCGTACCGCATCGGCACGATGGTGGAGACGCCGCGGGCCGCGCTGCTGGCCGGCCAGCTGGCGGTGCACGCGGAGTTCCTGTCCTTCGGTACCAACGACCTCACCCAGCTCACCTACGGCTTCTCCCGGGACGACGTCGAGAGCCGGTTGCTGTCCGACTACCTGGAACGCGGCCTGCTACCGGCAAGCCCGTTCGCCGAGCTCGACCCCGACGGCGTAGGCGAACTGCTTGCCCTCGCCACCCGGCGGGCCCGGGCGGTCCGGCCCGACATCAAGATCGGAATATGCGGGGAGCATGGTGGCGACCCGGCATCGATCGCCACCCTTGAGCCCCTGGGGCTCGACTACGTCTCGTGCTCGCCGCAACGGGTACCCGTCGCCCGGCTCGCCGCCGCTCAGGCCGCACAGGCCGCACAGGCCTTCACGATCAGTCCGGAGCGCACCCCATGACCGTCGACACCCGCGCAACCATGGCCGGGGCCCCGGCCCCTGCCCCGGCCACCGAACCGGCCACCGGTTCTGACGACCGGCGCGAGGAGCTCGCAAGCCTGCGGGACACCGTCGCGCAGGCCTGCCTGGAACTCGGGGGTCCGGCCCTGGCTCGCGGCCTGGGGGACGACGGGCCGGGCTTCGACGAACACGCCTGGGAGATCCTGGGCCGCGAGATCGGCCTGGCCTGTCTGGGTCTGCCGGCGGAGGCCGGCGGCGCGGGCGACCTCGCCGAGCTCGTCACCGTCGCCGAGGTGCTGGGCGCTCACCTCCTACCCGTCCCCTTCCTGTCCTCGACGGTGCTGGCCGGCCAGGTGCTGGCCGGCACCCTCCAGGCCGGGGCTGCCCAGGCCGGGACAGGCGAATCCGCCGCGGCCAGCGCACTCGCGCGGGTCGCGGCCGGGGATGTGGCCGCGCTCGCCGTCACCGACGCCGACGGGCGCTGGCGTCCCGACCGCCTCCAGGTGACGTTTCAGAACGGGAGCGGGGCCGGCACGTCCGCGCGGGTGACCCTCGACGGGGTCGCGCCCTTCGTCCTGGACGCCCCCGGCGCTCGCAGCCTCGTCGTCGCGGCCGTGCCGCAGCCAGGCGGCGGGCCCGATCTCTTCCTCGTCGACACCGACGAGCCCGGGGTGGACGTCACCCGCCTGGACACCCTCGACCTCACCCGGGCCCAAGCCCAGATCACCTTCACCGGGGCGGTCGCGACCCGGCTCACCCACGGCGCAACCGCGGCTGCAACAGTCGGCCCCGCGCTCGACACCGCGGGTGTGGTGCTCGCCGCCGAGCAACTCGGTGGCGCGCAGGCGTGCCTGGACATGACCGTCGCCTATGTGAAGGAGCGCCGGCAGTTCGGCCGTCCCATCGGCGGGTTCCAGGCCGTCAAGCATCTGTGCGCGGACCTGCTCGTACTCGTGGAGATGTCGCGCTCGGCCGTGGACCGCGCGCTGCTCGTCGCGGGTACACCCGCGTTCACCGAGGCGGCGGCGGTGGCCCAGGCCTGGTGTTCGGACGCCTTCCGCAGGGTCAGCGCGGAAACCGTCCAGCTGCACGGCGGAATCGGCTTCACCTGGGAACACGACGCCCACCTGTATTTCCGCCGCGCCCGCGCCGACGCCGTGCTGCTCGGCGGCGCCGCCCACCACCGTGAACAGATCGCCGCCCTCCTGGGCTGGTAGACCTCGGTCACCGCCACCGCCACCGCCACGGACCGGACCGGGCAGGGCAGGGCAGGGAACCGGACCAGGACGAGTGGATGGTTGACATACATTTTCCGCCCGAAAGCCGGCGCCTCCTGACGTCTTCCTTCCACTCGTCGCACCGAAGGCAATGGTGCAGCTGCCGTCCCCGACCGGTAGGCGTCCGTCAGCGGTCAGGCGTCAGCGCAACTACTCCAGGCAGATACCACGGTCGATCACGACATGCTGTCCGGTCGTCACACTGTTGACGATCGCGCGGTCGACGATGGTCAGGCGGACGACGTACCCGCATGGGGTGAGGCCGGACAGGTCAAGCGTGAACGGCGTCCCGGCGAAGGGCGTCTGGGTGCCGGCCGCGATGCCGACCGTGAGCGGGGTCGGCGGGATCGGCCCACCCGGGCCGCCCAGCACCGAGATCGACCACGCCTGGAAATGCCGGTCCCGGGCGACGAACCGGCCACCCAGCGGACACGCCCAGCACCCCGGTCGTGTTGACCAGCCATGACGGGCCAGGATGAAAAACGAGCGGGAAACCGCACCGACAAAGGTACCGGACCAACAACTACAGCCAGGGTGCCACCGTGCCAGCCACCTACCCTACACAAGCCTGGCCAGCATGACCAACAGGGAAGTTGACCATGCTGGCCAGGGCGTGTAAGTGGATCATCAGATCTTTTCTGTACGTTCGCCGAGTATCAAATGGGAAACAAACGTCGAATACGCGCCGAGCACGAACGTCGGCTCTGTTGTGCCGGGCCGCTGGTGCTACAAATAGGACTCGTTGCCGATGCGCCAGAGCTGGTTACCGGCGTTCCAGTCGTTCGGGTAGCGGATGCAGTCCCACTGCTGCAGCACCGCACGGGCAGGCGGCGCGCCTCCGGCGCCGTTGTCGGCGTCCAGGCACCGCCCGGTCCGACGATTGATCAAAACCGGGTACGAGGTGCCGGTAGTCGAGCATATATTGCCGGAGCAGTTCGGCGGGTAGCTGACCCAGCCTCGCCGCCATTCGGCGGGACTGTATCCCGCGCTGCAATAGGGGTACTGGATGATACGCGTGCCGTTTGTGTAGGTCCCTTGGCGCCAGTCGAGCATCAGGCACTGTCCGGAGTGGCGGGCCCGGATTCGGAAGTATCCGCCGCCGCTGTCGAGCAGATCGAACTCCTGGGAGGCGCTGGTGTTGTTGGGCCAAAGGAAAACACCCTGGTAGGGATTCTGAGATGCCCACATCACATCGGCCTTCAAGCCGGAGCGCAGGTTAGTGATCTCGACACGAGATTGGTCGGCGGCGTACGCGGCGGTTGAGGGGAGCATCAGCACGGTCAAAGCGAGACCGGACACGAAAAACATTGCATGTACGCGCTTTGCTGACAGCAGGGCACGCAACGTCACGGCCAAAGAACCGAAGCGTGGACTGCGACGACAACCGGATACTGGCACTTGGGGACTCCTTAGGATCCGTAATGAAGTAAGTAATGCAGGCCGACATGCGCCTTCGCAGGTCAGGGGCTCGCAAAGGCCCCAAAGTGAACAAGTTATTTCATTCCGAATCCTTACTGCCGCCCAGGTGGCGGGCTAGGTTGAAATGTTCCTCCTGCAGGCGAGCCAGCCAATTTCTTACAGGAACCGAGCGGAATGCACCAGCCCTGGTTTCTGTCGCCTGCCCGACCCGGGGAAAACACCGGGTAACCGTCCCTGGAGAAAACCCCCACCCGGCGAATCCCCGTGGAATCCCCGGGTCGCGGGAACCATGACCGCCGATGCCGGTCGAACGAGAACCCGGGGTCGCCCCTGCGTGTGCGACAATGTCCTGCCAACCGGAGAATGCCTACCAAGCCCCCGCCGGACGCTGCGCGCACGAGCGCACCATGGGAGTGGATCAACGATGGCCAGCCCGCACACCGACAGGACCGCCCGGCAGGCCGAACGACTCGCGCAGGCCCGGCGGCTCGCCGAGCAGGCAAAACAGGACCACACGACCGCGTGGTACGTCCCGTTCGCGGCCACTGCGCT
Source organism: Protofrankia sp. Cas3 (assembly GCF_963555955.1). NCBI lineage: Bacteria > Bacillati > Actinomycetota > Actinomycetes > Frankiales > Frankiaceae > Protofrankia > Protofrankia sp. Cas3. The sequence goes on along the minus strand of NZ_CAUVXP010000178.1, from coordinate 5,161 downwards.
CGGCGCCGGCGCGTCGTTCGACGCGTTCGGCCACGCCGTCGGCTTTCTTTACGCCCTCGGCCTCGCGATCGCCTTCGTCGTGCTCACCTGGGGCACGATTCGGCTCATGCCATCGCTGGCCGCCGAACTGGCCACCGATCGGCCGAGCGGACCCAGGACGGTGCTGACGCTCATCAGCACGCCGGTCACGACAAGCGGCTTTCTCGTGGTCGCCGCGGCGGTTCCGGTCACCATCGGGCTGATCAAGACCGTCGGTTTCTACGTGCTGGCGGGAACGATGATCGTCCTCGTCGTGATGGGCATCGCGCTCCTGGTCGCATGGATGCTCGACCAGCGGTAGGCCGCCGGCTCCGTCCCTACACCCCGCCGTCCCTACCTGCCTCCGTCAGCATGTGCCAGCAGGATGTACGCGCCATACCAGCCTCGCCCGGCAGTATCTGCCGTATGACGTTCGCCATCCATGCCGAAAAGATCACCAAGCGCTTTGGTGACACCCACGCGTTAGCCGGCATCGATCTGGCGGCGCGTGAGGGGACCGTGCTCGGCGTGCTGGGCCCCAACGGTGCCGGGAAGACCACCGCCGTGCGCATCCTCGCCACCCTGCTGCGCGCCGACTCCGGGCACGCCACAGTGGCCGGCTTCGACGTCGCGCGCAACCCGCAGCAGGTCCGTATGCACATCGGCCTGACCGGCCAGTACGCCTCCGTCGACGAGGACCTGACCGGCGTCGAGAACCTCGTCATGATCGGCCAGCTGCTCGACCTGCCCGCAGCGCAGGCCCGGCGGCGGGCAGGCGAGTTGCTGGAGTGGTTCGACCTGGTCGAGGCCGGCGGCCGGTTGGCCAAGACCTACTCCGGCGGCATGCGGCGCCGGCTCGACCTCGCCGCGTCGCTCGTCGGCCGACCAGCAGTGATCTTCCTGGATGAGCCGACCACCGGCCTGGACCCGGTGAAACGGGAGGAGATGTGGGACGTCGTGCGCAGTCTGGTCAACGACGGCTCGACGGTGCTGCTGACCACCCAGTACCTGGAGGAGGCCGACGCGCTCGCCGATGAGATCACCGTCATCGACCACGGCCGGGTGATCGCCCACGACACCCCCGACGGCCTCAAACGCGTACTCGGCGGCCAGCGCCTGAGCGTCCGACCGGCCGACCCGGCCCAGCGCGACGCGTTGAGCCGGCTGCTCGCCGACATCGCGGGGTCAGCGCCGCAGCCCGACGGGCGCGACCGCCTGACCGTCGCCGTCGACAGCGACGAGGTGCTGCCGGAGGCGATCGCCCAGCTGCAGCTGGCCGGCATCCGCGTCACCGAGCTGTCTCTGCACCTGCCGAGCCTGGACGAGGTGTTCTTCACCCTCACCGGCAACCGCACCGGCAACCGCACCGACGACCGCACCACGTCCGAACAGGAGTCGGCCGCATGACAGTCATGACCACCGAGCCACGGCGGCGGCCACCCGCGCCACCGACACCCGGGCCCGTAGCCGCCCAGCCCCGGCAACGTGCGCTGCGCCATGCCCTGGTGCTCGCGCGCCGGAATCTGATCAAGACCATGCGGACACCTGAACAGCTCGTCGACGTGACACTGCAACCCGTGATCTTCCTGTTGCTGTTCGTCTACATCTTCGGTGGCGCGATCGGCGGCGGGTCCCAGCACGACTACCTTGAGTTCCTGCTGCCGGGGATGCTCGGCCAGTCCATCGCCATGGGCAGCATCGCGCTGGGGCAGAACCTCAACGCCGACATCGAGAAGGGGGTGTTCGACCGGTTCCGGGCACTGCCCATCACCCGGTCGGCTCCGCTGGTCGGCGCGGTCCTCGCCGATGTCGTGCGCTATCTGCTGTTGTGTGTCATTCTTCTGGGCTTCGGGTACCTCATCGGCTTCCGTATCGCCACCGACCCGCTGTCACTGGTGGCCGCGCTGGGGCTGTCGATCGCGTTCGCCCTGTGCTTCTGCTGGATCTCGGTGTGGGTCGGCATGGTGGCGCGCACTCCCGGCACGGTGCAGGGGATCATGTTCATGCTGGTGCTGCCGCTGTCGTTCGGCAGCAACACCTTCGTCCGGGTCTCGACGATGCCCGGCTGGCTGCAGGCGCCGGTCAAGGTGAACCCGATCTCGCACCTGGTCGCCGCGGTGCGCGGCCTGATGCTGGGCGGACCGGTCGCCTCGGACCTGGTGTGGACGCTGGGCTGGATGGCGGCATTGCTGGCGCTGTTCGTGCCGCTCGCGCTGCGGGCCTACAACCGCCGCGCCTGACGACCCCAGCGCCCAGCGACCCCAGCGCCCGGCGACATCAGCGCCCGGCGACCCCAGCGCCGGAGCCGAGCACTGGTCCCCCGGCCGGGAGCAGGTCCGGGTCGAGCCGGGCGACGGCCGCGGCGCGGTCCATCGCCCGGCCACGGCCGTATGCGCAGGCGAAGTCGGCACCCAGTTCGCCGCGCAGCCGCGCGGACAGGTGGGCGACGTCGAGCGAGGTGGCGTCCGCGCTGCCGCGTAACGTCTCGCACGCGCCGAGGATCTCCGCCGCGATGGCGGGCTCGCCCACGCGGGCCGCGACGTCGGCCACCACGACCCCGACGGCGGCCAGGACCGGCAGGTCCTTCGTGCCGACGGCCACCGGGTAGGCGCGCCGCAACTGGGCCCGGGCCCCGGCGAGGTCGCCGTCGACCGCGTGCAGCGCAGCCGCGGACGCCAGGACGAACGAGCTGCCGTGAGCGTGGATCGGGTGGGCCGGCGGGATCGCCTCGAAGCGCCGCATCGCCTGGGTCTGCAATGCCCTGGCCGCGGCGAGGTCGCCCAGGTGCCGTTCCAGCCGGGCCTGCATGCTCAGCGTGAACACCGCATCCAGCGCCAACCCGCTGGCCTCGCTGCTGGCACGCGCCGCCTCGACATGCGTCCGGGCGTCGGCCAGGTTGCCCCGGCGGATCGCCAGGTCGGCCAGCCGCACCTGCAGCAGCGACTCGTCCTCGCTCGAGCCCAACTCACGCATCAGCGCCAGCGCTTCCTCGTATGCCGCCGCGGCCGCGTCGAGTTCGCCGTCGAGCGTGTGCAGCATCGCCATCGTCCGCAGCGTGGTGGCGGTGCCCCAGCGCTCGCCGAGGACACGGAACTGCGCCAGGGCGGTGACCGCGTCGGCGCGCATGCGCCCGACGTCGCCGTCGTTCTCGGCAAGGCTGGCTCTGAACATCAGCACGGCCGCCGACAGCCAGGGATCACCGCTCGCCCCCGCCTCGCCGATATAGCGCTCCGTCAATACGGTCTCGCCGCTGAACATCGCGATCGCCACCTTCAGCAGGCCGATCAGCGGCTGCTCGCGGAGGTCGACAGACGCGAGCCGCTGCGCGATCTCGCCGAGGCGCGCCAGGTTGGTCTCCACCTCGGCCGGGGATGACGAGGCAGCTGTCGCGGCTGAGTTCACTGCGTGCAACGCCTCGCCGATCACGCGCTGCTCGGGCTTCTGGCCTCCGGGCACGGCAAGCGCCTCGCCCACCCAGACCGCGACGTCGGCATGGTTGCCGAGCAGCATCGCGAGACCGCCGAACCCGACCGCGAGGCGCAACGCCGTGTCGGCGTCCCCCTGCTCGCAGCAGTACCGCAGCCCGCCGAGGATGTTGTCGCGTTCGGCGGCCAGCAGCTCCAGCCATTCGAGCTGGTCGGCCCGGGTCAGATGCGGCTGCGCCGCATGCAGCAGATCGTCGAAATAGGCGGCGTGGCGTTCGCGTAGCCGCGCCAGCTCGCCGCGCTCAGCAAGACGCTCGAGACCGTACTCGCGGATCGTCTCCAGCATCCGCTGGCGGGTGCCACCCGCGGCCGGCTGGAGCAGTGACTTGTCGATGAGCGAGGCCACCAGGTCACCGACGTCGTCCGCGTGCACCCCGTCGCCCGAGCACACAGCGGCCGCGCTGCCCACGGTGGTGCCCGCCGGGAACACCGCGAGCCGCTCCACGAGCAGCCGTTCCGGTCCCGAGAGCAGGTCCCAGCTCCACTCCACCACGGCTCGCAGGGTGCGATGCCGGGGCAGGGCGGTGCGGCTGCCGCCGGTGAGCAGCCGGAACCGGTCGGACAGCCGTGCGGCGATCTCGGTCAGCGGCAGTGTGCGCAGCCGCGCCGCGGCCAGCTCGATCGCCAGCGGCAGGCCGTCCAACCGGCGCACGATCTCGACCACGGTCGCGACCGACGCCTCGTCGACGGCGAAATCGGGACGGACGGCGGCTGCCCGGTCGGCGAACAGGCGGACTGCGGGGAACCCGAGCACGTCGGCGACCGCCACGTCCGGGGCGGGCTGAGCCAGTGGCTGCACCGCGAGCAGCACCTCGCCGACGATGCCCATTGGCTCGCGGCTGGTGGTCAGGATCCGCAGCAGCGGGCATCGGGCGAGCAGCAGGTCGGCCAGGCGCGCGACAGCGTCGAGAAGATGCTCGCAGTTGTCCAGCACGATGACGGCCGCTCTGTCAGCGAGTCCCTCGATCAGCCGGCCGACCGCGTCGCGACCGACCCGTTTGGTGGTCTGGTCCAGTAGGTTCGCCTCGCGCAGACCGAGCGCGCCCAGGACGGTCTGCGCCACGTCGGCCGCTTCGGTGACCGAGGCCAGCTCGACGAACCACACCCCGTCGGGAACGTCGTCCACGACAGCGGCCAACGCTTCGCTGGCAAGGCGGGTCTTACCGGCGCCGCCCGGCCCGACGAGTGTGACCAGCCGGCTCGCCTCGAGCGCCGTCGCGATGCGCGCCACCTCGTCGTCACGGCCGACGAAGCTCGTCAGCTGCGCGCGCAGGTTCGTCCGCCGGCGCCCCTTCATGGGAGGTGCCCCGGTCTGCTCGCCCCGCAGGACCGCCAGCTGCACCGCCCGCAGCTCGGCGGACGGGTCGACGCCCAGCTCGTCGGCCAGCCGGATCCGAAGCTGGTCGTAGCTGCGCAGGGCGTCGGCTTGGCGACCGGTGGCGGCCAGCGCGGCCATCAGCTGACCGACCAGCCGTTCGTGCAGCGGGTGCTCGGCGGCCAACGCCTCGAGCTCACCGACGATCTCCAGCGCGCGGCCCGCCGCCAGGTCGACCTGCACGCGGTCGAGAACGGCGCTCAGATGCGCCTCGCGCAGCCGGGTCGCATGCGCCGCGACGGCCGCGACGGCCGCGACGGCCAGGCCGCCGTCGGCCTCGGCG
>NZ_CAUVXP010000177.1:0-11134 GCF_963555955.1 Protofrankia sp. Cas3 | reverse complement strand
ACTGAGGGCAAGGTTCACCTCGTCCACGGTCGCGCCCGCCTGCCGAACCCGCGCGGTGCCCTCGTCGATGACAAGCCCGGTCTGTCGAACCCGCGCGGCCGCCTCGTCGAAGATCTTCCCAAGCTTGAACAACACGTAGCAGCCGAACAGGACGAGCACGGAGAACGCCCCCGCCGCGATCAGTCCCGCGATCGCACCACCGGACATGTGTGCTCCGCCTCCGCTGTCATGGGCCGTAGCCCAGCCATATCGTCATAATCAAGCACTATTGTCGTAATCCAGTAATATCGGCGTAACCCAACAGTACCGGCGCCCGGACGCGGTACCCGACAGCATCGGGGCACCGGCTCACGGCCATCCGGTGGATGTTCATCCATTACCGGCCGTACCACCGACGTCCGCCAGAGCCTCCCTGGTGGGCTCCTGCCGTGGTCACGGTCGGTGGACCGGCCGGGAACGCCCGAGGCTGGGGCGTTCCTGGAGCGACCCTACCGAGCGCGACCAGCTTCGTGGCCACTCGCCCCTGACGGCTCGTCCACATCGCCGTGGGCGGCGGCCGGATGACCGGCGCCTCGCAGGGTGGCACGCAGGAACGCCAGCCGCTGCGAGGCACGCGATTCGAACCCGTTCCCGCTCGGCTGGTAGTAGTCGCGAGCCACCAACGAGTCGGGCGCATACTGCTGGCCGACCACGCCACCGGGGTGGTCGTGGGGATACCGGTAGCCCCCGCCATGGCCCAGCCGACCCGCACCCGGGTAGTGCCCGTCGCGAAGATGGACGGGCACCGGGCCGGCACGCCCCGCCCGGACATCGGCCACAGCCGCGTCGACGGCCCGGATGACAGCGTTGGACTTCGGTGCCAGCGCGAGATGGATCACGGCCTGGGCCAGCGCAAGCCGTGCCTCGGGCAGGCCCACCGTCTCCAGGGCCGCCGCCGCGGCCACCGCCACGCCCAGTGCGCCGGGCTCAGCCAGTCCCACGTCCTCACTGGCCAAGATGATCAACCTGCGGGCGATGAAACGAGGGTCCTCCCCCGCTTCCAGCATCCGGGCCAGGTAGTGCAGGGCTGCGTCGACATCCCCGCCACGGATGGACTTGATGAACGCGCTCGCCACGTCATAGTGCTGGTCACCGGCCCGGTCGTAGCTGACCGCGGCTCTGTTCACCGCTTGCTCGACAGTTGCGAGGTCGACGCGGGCGGGGGCATCCGCCCCCAGCGCCCCCAGCGCCGCGAGCGCGGCGTCGCCGGCGGCCTGCAGCGCGGTCAGGACACGTCGGGCGTCGCCGCCGGCCAGGCGCAGCAGGTGATCGACCGCGTCATCGTCCAACGCGAGTCGGCCACCATAACCACGAGGGTCGGCGAGCGCCCGGTTGATCAGGATGAGGAGATCGCCGTCGGTGAGCGGCTCCAGCGTGAGCAGTAGCGACCGGGACAGCAGCGGTGCCACCACCGCGAAGAACGGATTCTCGGTGGTGGCGGCGACCAGCGTGACCAAGCCGTTCTCCACCGCGGGCAACAGTGCATCCTGCTGGGTCCTGGTGAAACGGTGGACCTCGTCGATGAACAGCACCGTCCGCACACCGGACATCGCCAGCGCGTCACGCGCCTCGTCGATCGCCGCCCGCACATCCTTCACCCCGGCCGTGACCGCCGACAACTCACGGAACCGGCGCCCACCGGAACCCGCAATGACGTGGGCCAGGGTTGTCTTGCCGGTACCCGGCGGCCCCCACAGCAGGACCGAGGTCGTACCGCCGCCCTCGGCCAGGCGCCGCAGCGGGCTGCCCGGCCCGAGCAGGTGACGTTGCCCGACGACATCATCGAGGGTGCGGGGGCGCAGCCGGGCCGCGAGCGGACCCGACGGCGCGAGGGCCTGCTCGAGCCCGCCATCGAACAGGTTCACCCGCCTACCGTATGACCGCCCGCGCGGATGTCGTGCTGCCGGCTGTGCCGGAGCCGCGCTCTCACAGTCGCGTTCTCACAGTCGCGTTCTCACAGTCGCGTGACGCGGTCACGGCGGTGTCCCCGCCGCCCGATGCCACCTGTCCGGCCGAACACGTCCACCGGCGGGCCTTCCACTGAGGGTGACAGCGGGCCTCCCGCCAAGGGTGCAGCCTGGCCGTGGACCTCGGCCGCACGAGTGAAGACGTCCGTCTCGCTGACCCCGCCCAGGGCCGAGAAGATGACTATCGCCAGGATGGAGAAGGTCAGGACGCACACGGCGAGGCTCAACGTGATCGGGTCGACGCCATCACCGAGCTGCGTCACCCCGGACGTGACGGCGACCCGGGTGGCGGCCATGCCCGTGTAGTGCATGCCGCAGACGGCTGCCGCCATCACCACCGACGCGGCCAACACGTGGTTGCGGCTACGTACCCGAAAGGCGATCCACAGCGCGGCCAGCGCCGCAACCACGGCTATCACAACCGAGAGCGCGACGAGCGTCGGGTCGTAGGTGACGGTGCTGCCGGTCTGCATCGCGGCCATGCCCGTGTAGTGCATCGCCGCGACACCGAGACCGGCGATGAGCCCGCCGAAACCCAGTCGAGCCACGCTGCGGGGATTCGTTGCGACGACCATCAGGCCGATTCCCGACACCGCCACCGCGATGACGAGGGAGAGCGCGGTCAGGCCCAGGTCGTAGGTGATGTCCATCCCCTCGACGTGATACGCGACCATGCCCATGAAGTGCATCGCCCAGATTGCGCCGCCGCCGAGAGACAAGGCGGCGGACGCGACCCAGCGTCGCCGCACGGCGGCCCCGCTCTCGGGAATGCGTAACGCGCTCACCAGCGCGGCAAACGAACCCATCAGCGCCAGACCGACGGACACGCAGACGAACAGCAGGTCGTAGTCGGCCGTGTGATGCGCTGCCGCCGCAAGACCCATGAGATTCTCCCAACCGATGCCAAAAATGCCTCGTTTGTCTCATTTTTAGCACACCTAGGTATGAACCTGGTCGTGCCGAAGCGTGCCGGCCGGTGGATACCCGGTCGACGGGACGGAGCCGTAACGGTTCCGGTGGCCTTCATCGATACTTACCGACCGGCCGGCAATCCCCTGACCTGCGGCCGGCAACAGGGGCGGGCGCTCCAGGTGGTCAGCAGTCCCAAGTGATCGTGTAGTGACGGACGAGGCCGTCGAGCTCCGGCGAAATCTCCATGATTATCTGGCATACCCGATCGACCGCGCGTGGCGCGAGCGCATTGTAGATCTCACCGAAAACCTGATGTGCCTCACCGCGCGGCCAGCGCGCCGGCAGCAGGTCCAGCGGCAGGTCGGGATCAAGACTTGGGAACCGTCGCCACGCGTCCATCACGGCGGTACGGGCAACCAGCGACTCGGACGGGCCCACCTCGCCCAGTCTGATCCGCCCCAGCAGGGGCGTATGGACGACAATGAACTCCTCATAGCGGGACCGCAGGTCGCGCAGATCCCACGCCTCGATCGGCAGCCGGGGGCCGATGATCCCGGTTTCGGCGGTGGCCGTCACGATGGTCGCCTGGGAAACGTCGAGTTCCGCGAACATTCGGAAGGCCGCATCCGCGACCGACCGGGGCGTCACCCACATGCCGTCGTACAATGGGGCGAAACCCAGCCAACGCAGTTTGTTCCGGACGGCATGGCGCACATCACGCTGCTCTTCCGGAATGGAGAAGGCGGCCACCGTCCAGTGGCCGTCCCAGGGCGTGTGGCACTGCCCGAACGACAGAATGCGCCCGGCGCCCTCCCGCAGGGCGTCGGCTGCCTGGCCGGTCAGGCCGTAGTACGTGTTGCGGCCGATCCGCGAGGAATCCAGCAGACCTCGCCGGGCGAGTCGGCTCAGTGCGGCACGCGCGCCAACTGTGGAGACACCGAAGTCCGCCAGCAGATGCACAAGGGCCGCGGACGGTATGTGCTCCTTACGTCCGTTCCAGTAGTCGCCGAGAAGCGTCGTGAGGAGGCGCTGCGGTTGGACGCCGCTCTGCAGGCGAGGTAGGTCGACTTCTGACGAGCGGTCGCGGGTGACGACGGACACGGATGTTGTCACGAAAGATGATTTTACGAGCATGTCCACACCGGTCCCAACGGCTCCGCCGAGGCCACCTGCCGACATTCGCCTGCCCACCGACGTCCATCCACCCGTCGACGCCTGTTCGCCCGTCGACGTTCGCCGGCCGGGCACAATTCGCCGGCCGGCCACGACGGGAACTCACGGTTCACCTCGGCCGCGGGTACTCGATCCGCGTGGCACCCGCCCACGCGGGCTGAGCCGCGCCCACTGCCCCGCCCAGGCCGCGACCGGTTCGAGAGCACCTTGCAGGCGACGTCCGTGCACGGTGAGCCGATAGTCACCAGCCTCGTCTACTTCTACGATCCCGGCCTCGCGCAGTTCCCGCAGCCGTTGCGACAACTGGGCCTGCGGAGCCGCCAAGCGCAGTGCGAGTGAACGGAATGTAGCCGGAGCCTCCCGCAGCTGCCAGAAGATCCCCAACGCGTGCCGGCGGGCCAACAGGTCAATCACATGGGCCAACGCGGCGACCTGCTCAGACGGACCATCCGGCCCGGCGCCGCTGTGCGAGCCGCTGTGCGAGCCGTCACGGAAGCCGTCGCGGGAGCCGTCGCGGGAGCCGTTGGGTGCCATCTGCTGACACAGGACCGCCGGAGATCAGGAGGTGTGCACAGCGCCAGAGCCGTTCGCACTGTGCGCGCCGACCGTGCCGGCGAAGGCGCCGGTCGTCGGTGGGCGACTGCCTCGACCCGTGACTCCACCCACCGTCTGGCGGACCTTGTCGACGAGCCCACCGGCCTGGGCCGAAACGACGCCGGCCGCGCTCTGTACCTCCGGACGCTCCCGGAGCGAGCGCGCCTGACGCATGATCACGTCATAGCGCTCCCGACCCGCACGCGCGCCGAGTAGGTAGCCGAGCCCGAGACCGACAACGAAACCGGGCCTGACGTACATGGTGCCTCCCGCTGGTTCCAAGGGCCTGAAAAGGCGCGGAAACTGGATGATCGCACCTCGTTGGCCCGGGTGGGTTCCGGGGGCCTCCAAAGGCGCGCCAAGCGAATGACCGCGCCTCTGCCGCCCGGGCCGGACGACGATCGGCAGGATGCCGCCTGCCCGCCTGCCGCCTGCGTGCCGCCTGCCCGCCGGTCGGTGGGCAGCGCTGCGCCCGCTGACCGACCTCGGGATTCCTACCCCGTCGACCGGTCTGCGCGAACCTCAGGTACCCTTGCCAAGTCAGGTGCTCGGGACCGTGGTCCGGAGCATCGCGGTCCCGCGTAGCTCAATTGGCAGAGCGTCCGGCTGTTAACCGGCAGGTTACAGGTTCGAGTCCTGTCGCGGGAGCGCTATTTGAGTATGTCGCTGCGCATCGGTCAGGTGCGGGCCTGTCGCGCCGCGCCAGGCGCAACCGCACGCATCACCTCGTCAGCGGGGTCGCCCCACCCGATCCCGACGATGACGACCGTGGTGGCGCCGGCGTCCACGTAGCGTTGGATCCCAGCCCGGCACTGCTCGGGCGTGCCATGGACGATCAGCTGGTCGACGACCTCGTCCGGGATCGCAGCGACCGCGCCACGCCGGTCACCCGCCGCCCACGCATCCCACATCGGTGTGAGCAGTTTCTCCCGCCCCAACCAGCGCTGGTAGGCGGCGTAGACCTCCACGTTGAGATATGCGGCGATCATTCGCCGGGCGTCGGTGCGCAGCCGGTCGGGGTCCGGATTGGTCGAGACGAAGACCTTGCAGACGATTTCCCTGTCCGGACCGACCTCGGCGCGCACGGTGTCACGCAGGTCGTCCGCGGACAGCCAGTTGAGGATGACGCCGTCGGCCTCGCGCGACGCCATCCGCAGCATCCCCGGCCGCAGCGCGGCGACCAGGAGTGCCGGTGGCACCTGTGGGACCACTCCGAGGCGGAAACCGCGCACGGTGAAGGTGTCGAACGCCGCGTCGACCCGCTCACCCGCGAACGCCTGCCGCAGGAAGCGGACCATGTCGCGGGTGTGGCGGTAGGGCTCGGTGAACGGGATGCCGTTCCAGCCCTCGACGATGGGCTTGGATGACGCTCCGATGCCGAGCGCGAACCGGCCGGGTGCGGCTTCGGCGAGCGTGGCCGCGGTGGTGGCCAACAGCGCCGGCCCGCGGGTGAAGACAGGCAGAATCGCCGTTCCCAGCCGCGCGGTCGGCACCCAGCACGAGGTGAGTGCCAACGGGATGATTCCGTCGGTAGTGTCGGCCTCGGCGGACCAGAAATCGGTGTAGCCGAGTTCGGACAGTTCCACGAACAGTTCACGACTGGCGGACAGCGGCACGTCGAGGACCGGAAGATGAACGCCGTAACGGGCCGCACCCGCCGCACCACGACCATCCATACCGCTACTTTCCGTCATTGATCGAAGACCTCCGAGCGAAGTAACGAGGGAGCCATGCCATTCGTCAGCGGCGGTGTTGTCGTCGAAGAGATCGACGAGGTGAGTTGGCGGGTCCTGGAGGCGGTCGTGTATCAGGGCAACGAGCAGCTGTTCACTGTCGAGAAGGGCTTCGTCACCGACTTCGCGTCGGTACCGCAAATCTTCACCTGGCTGATACCCAGGTATGGACGGTACACCAAGGCAGCCATCCTCCATGACTGGCTTTGGGGACTGGCCGACCGTGGCGGCATCGAACGCGCAGACGCGGACGGAATCTTCCGGCGCGCGATGCGGGAACTGGACGTGTCCTTCTTACGGCGCTGGCTCATGTGGGGAGCGGTCAGGCTCGCCGCTGTCCGCAAGTCAGGACTTTCCACCCTGTGGCACCCCGGGTTCGGTCAGTTCGCCGCGTTCGTCGCGGTCCTGGTTCCCGGCTTTCTCTTCGTGCTCGTACCCGGACTCGTCGTCCTGGCCGCGCTCGGCATCTTCTACGTCGCCGAATCCGTCACGTTCGTCCTGCTGAAGATCGGCGGAGGCCGGAAACCATCAGGAACCCCGGCAAAGAAGATCAACCGCCCGTCATTCCCCTGGACGTCGTCGTAGGGCCTGCGACCGGGCTGCCCGGGAATGGGCAGCCTGAGAATGGGCCGCCCGGGAACGCAGCGCGAGGGATCCGGCGAACAGCCCGACGGTGATGGCAAACTGGCCGAACCACCAGGGCGCCAGCACATGGTGACCAGATGTCGGGCACAGCGCCGACAGCAGGACGAGACCCGCGCTTGCATAGGTGGCCAGGCCGTACCCGGCGCGTCGGCCGGCGAGCAGCGTCACGACGGCGGCGAGCAGGACCAACAGGGTCACGTTGCCGACGGCGTTGATCCAGGCGGGCACAACCGGATCCGGGCCGTCCGGTATCGGCTCGATCGCCCCGGCGGTGAGGAAACCGACCACCATGACCAGAGCCCACAGCCGCGCCGTCGTGGGCCGCATGCCCAGGGCGCGCACCGCGGGTCGGCGGCGCCACCGCACCGCGACCGGCTGGCCGGCTGGCCGGCTGGCCGGCTGGCGGATCCCCGACTCGAGTACGTCCAGCGACTCGGGTACGTCCGCGGGTCGCGCGGCCCGGAACGCCTCCGCCTCGGTGTCGGTCACGGACGCACCTCGACGGGTCGTTATCGGTGCAGCCTCAGTTGTGATGGTCATATTCCTCAGGGTAGATCTGTTCATCCACGATCGCGAGCGCACCGCAGACATCAACTCATACAGCCGGACCGGCCGCATTCAGCTGCCGTACCGGGCGGCTACGTGGCGACTGAACAACCGCGTAACCGCCCCGGCGTCAGGCGTTGTGAGCCCCGCTCCGGGGGCTTACCTCAGCCGCTCATCCTGGTACCGTGCTGGCCGGACGGAGCGGGATCACCGGCACCCATCCCGTCCTCGACCTTGATAACGGTGAAGTTCTTGTCAAGCTTGACGGTGACGAGCGAGCCGTCGGCTTTCTTCATGTGTGCCTCGTACTCGGCGTCACCGGCGTCGGTTTCGACCCGGTACACCGTGCCGCCGGGAACGGTCTGCAGCGCCGCCGCACGCGCCTTCTCCGCGTCGGTGCCGGTCAACTGTTTCTCGTCACTGCGCACCGGCGTTTCCCCACCGGCCTGGCCTTTGGGCTGGTCCTGGGGCTGGCTCTGGGGCTGGCCCGCGGCGGTACCCGTGGTCGCGGGGGCGGTGGGGGTGGTGGAACTGCTGTCCGCCGCGGCCACCACCGCGGCAGGGGAGTTCTCCGTGGCAGCGGAGGCACTGGTTGTGCCGGCGAGCACACCGCCAGTGAGAGCCCCTGCCGTCACCAGACCCGCCGCCCAAGCGAGTCCCTTCTTACTTCTGGTCCGACCGGTCGTCTGATCGTCAGTCATGGTTGGCACGATCTCCTTGTCTCGTGGCCACCGGGCTGGCGGCCGCTACTGGTCACCTTCCGATCGGAACCTGTCGAGACGCTGGGCCGCGGCTGTGCTGCACCTGTCAGGCGGATCCCGCGGGCAGACGATCGCATCCGAGTCTCCGGCAGCGGATATGCTCGCCCCCGTCGGCGCCAGCCACCGATACGGTCGGTCTGACCGGTGCGGCGGTCACGGGGCGGTAGCTCAGTCGGTTAGAGCAGCGGACTCATAATCCGTCGGTCGTGGGTTCGAGTCCCACCCGCCCCACCCCCGTGACCTGGGCTTTCTCTGCCCCGGCACCCGCTCTGACCCCTCGGAAGGGTCCTGGTGTGCACGCTGGTGTGCACGAGCTTTCCGTGGAACTGCCGCGGCACGACGCTTGGCCGACTCCTGAGCCGTCGCCGGAGTCACCGCAGCGCCTCCCCCATCCGCGCCGCCGCATCCGTCCGCAGTTCGGGCGCTACATGGCTGTAGGTCCCGAGCGTCAGGCCGATCTGTGAATGGCCGAGGATCTCCATGGCGACCCGGGCCGGCACGCCCTGGGCGAGCAGGAGACTCGCCGCGGTATGCCGGGCGTCATGCAGCCGCGCGGCAGCCACACCGGCAGCCTTGGCAAGGGCCACTGCGCTTCGCGGTCGCAGTCGGCAGCGACAACGTCGGACCCGACACCATCGATCTGGTCCACGATGAGGTGACCCGCCTCGCCCGCGCCTACCCCGTGAGTCCCCTTTCGACGATCCTCGGCGATCTCGTTGACCTCCAGGAAGCCACGTTTCGACTGCTGGAGGCCCGGCAGGTCTCAGCAACCAATCGGAGCTTGTACCTGTTGGCCGGTGCGGTGTCCGGGATGCTCGCGAAGGCATCACACGACGTCGGGCAGCCACAAGCCGCGATGACGCAGGCCCGCACCGCTTACATCTGCGCGGACAACGCCGGGCATGACGGCCTCAAGATCTGGACCCGCGGACTCCAATCGATGATCGCCTACTGGGCCGGTCGTCACCGTGAAGCCGTGCAGTACGCCGAGTTGGGCGCCGAACCCGCGCAACGGGTCCATGGGACGGCCAAGACATGGCTTCTCGCCCAAGAGGCCCGGAGCTGGGCGGTACTCGGCGCCGCGGAGCAGGCCGAAAGCGCGATCATCCGTGCCGACGAGGCCCGGGAACGCATCGAGCCCGACGAGCTGGACGAGTTCGGCGGCATCCTGACCTTCACCCGACCGCGGCAGCTCTACTACGCCGCTGACGCCCGCATCTGGGTGGACGGCGGTTTCCTCCGCGCGGAGGAAACCGCCACCGAGGCGATCGCCGCCTACGAACACGCCACCGTCGACGAACGATCCTTCAGCGACGAGGCCGGAGCCCGCGCCGACCAGGCATTGGCCCGGCTCACCGGCGGGAACCTCGAAGGCGCAGTCGAGGCACTCCGCCCCGTCCTCGATCTGCCCGCCGACCAGCGCATCGCCGGGATCATCGCCAGCGCCAACCGGGTACACACCGCCCTACGTTCGGGACCGGCCGCGGAGACCACCGCGGCACGTGACCTTCAACAGGAGATCGAAGCGTTCTCCGCCGTCTCGGCCGCCGCCGCACTTCGATAAGGTCAGCCGGGTGTACCCGGTGCGGATCGACGGCGACGGCCTGTGCTTGCGAGAGTTCACCGAGGACGACATAGACGCGCTACTTGCCGTCTACGGCGACCCCACCGTCACCCGGCACATGAGCTTCGAGCCACGTAACCGCGGCCAGGTCGCCGCCACGATCGCGATGGCGATCCGGACATCCACCATCGAACCCCGGGTCGAATACTCCCTTGCCGTCGCGATCCCCGACACCCACCTGATGATCGGGTTCGGCCGGCTTGCCATCGACAGTGGCCACCCCGCCCAACGCAGCGCCCAAATCGGGTTCGCGCTCCGCGCCGATCAGTGGGGCCGCGGCTACGGCGCGGAAACGGTCCGGCTCCTGCACCGCCTCGGCTTTGCCGAACTCGGGATGCACCGCATCTGGGGTGCCCGCTCCCCCGACAACACCGTCTCCGACCGGCTCATGCGCAGACTCGGCATGATCGAAGAAGGACGTATCCGCGGACACGTCCTCGTCCGCGATGCCTGGCGTGACTCCATCGTCCATTCCATCCTCGAAGACGAATGGACACCCAGCACGCACACAGACGCCGCCAGTCAGAGCACCGTCACAACCTGACCGGCTACAGCACCGGCAAGACCGATCATAAGCCCGCGAGTTGCCGAATTATCCGGTTTTAGATCAAGGCGCGGCACGGGCCGCGCCGCGCGACGGCTGCGCGTGGCGCTGGCGCGCCATGCTCGCCGGGTGCGTCGCCAGCCCGCCACCGCGTCGAACCCAGCTCAGAAGCAACGAGCGAACCTGACGATACCGGGGTGAGCCGCGGGCACGCCGTTCGGGCTGAACGGCGCCGGATAGGCGAATCCATGCCGTACCGAGCGGCACGGATTCGCGATGCTGGTCCTGTTCCGTAATCCGGTTCACCAAACGCCCGAGCACGTTTCGGGATGCGCAGCCACGCGACCACCGGAGACCATTGCCGGGCACGCCAACGGCAGACGAAAAACGAGCGGGGGACACGCCATCTGGCAGCCGGGAGACAGCACCAGGTCGCTTCGCTCCCCGGGCAGCCCGACCCCTCACCCGCCATGATGAGACCGTCTGCGGTTACCGACAGCACAGTCAATCTTGATCGAGTGATGAAAAACCGTCACATCTATTTGTCAAGATCGGACAGATTGCGTCGGATCAGGACGACTGACGGGTGGTCGGGG
>NZ_CAUVXP010000176.1:0-11628 GCF_963555955.1 Protofrankia sp. Cas3 | reverse complement strand
GAATTGGACCGGGTCGACGCCATCACGGCGAACGTGCAGTCGATCTCGACGAACATCTCCTCGCTCACGTCGCTGTTCGCGGCCACGCTCGGTGGTCCGGTCGTGCGGGTCGCGGCGTTCACCTACGGGGTTCGGCGCGCGGCGGCCAAGCGGAGCCGCGCGGACATCGAGTCGCGGGTCACGGCGGAGATCAAGGCCGACCGCACGTCCCGGCGGACCGCGCGGCGCGCCGGCACGGCCGGCGTCGGGGTACCGGGGCTGCAGACATCCGGCGCCGGGGTTCCGGGGCCCGAGAGCAGGAGTGCATAATGCCCCGGATGTTCTACATCGCCCTTGGTGCGGCGGTCGGCGTGGTCACCGTTCGGCGGGCCGCCCGCGCGGCGTCCACGCTCACCCCGGCGCACATGGCCGGTTCCCTCGCGCAGTCGGTGCAGGATTTCGTGACGGACGTCCGGGAGGGCATGGCGGAGCGGGAGGATGAACTTCGGCAGGCTCTCGGGATCGGCGCCGGTGACGACGGTGACGCCGGTGACGACGATGCACCGGGTGGGACGTCCGACGGGCGAGCCGACGTGCCGGACGTCGCGGATGCGCACCGCCGCTAGCTTGCCCGGGAGGCCCGGGAGGTCGTCCGGGGGCGGGGGCGGGGGCGGGGGCGCCCGGTGACCCGCCGGACGGGCGTGCGCGTCGGTGTGGACGTGGGCACGGTACGGGTGGGAGTCGCCGCCAGCGATCCTGATGCAAGGATCGCTTTTCCGGTGACGACGTTGCGACGCGATCCCCGAATGCAACGCGATCTTGATGAGCTTGCAATTATTATTCGGGATCGTCGGGCTGTGGAGGTCGTCGTGGGTCTGCCGACGCAGCTGTCCGGGGTCGAGGGGCCAGCGGCCCGCCAGGCTCGGGCCTACGCCGATCTTCTTGCGGCACGCGTTACCCCTGTCCCGGTTCGGCTGGTCGACGAGCGGATGACCACGGTCGTGGCCCACCGTCGGATGGCTGAACGTGGCATGCGTGCCCGGGCTCGTCGTGGAGTTGTGGATCAGGAGGCAGCCGTGCAGATCCTGCAGTCCGTGCTGGACGCCCCGCCGGACGGGGGCGCGGCCCGAGCAGCGGTCACGCCGCCTGCCGGTCAACGGGTGGACGAGGCTTCGATGCGCGTGCGCAGGGGAGCCGAGGAACCGAGGTCGGACCGACCCGCGGACAGCGCGTGATCAGCGATGATCTCGATGAGTTGCTCGGTGACGCGCCGAACGGCGGTAGGCCCGAGCACCATCCGGACGACGACGACGACGACGACGGCCACGGCCACGGCCACGGCGATGACGGCCACAGCGACGACGGCGGCCCATCGGACGGCGGTCGCCGCAGCAGGCGTAACCAGGCCGGACAACGCAGACCCGCTGCCGTTCCGAAGCTTGTCGCGATCCTGGTCGTGGTAGCCGGATTGCTCGCCGGCGGAATTTACGGCGCGGGGAAGGTGATCGGGCGCATCGCGAAGGGCGAGTCGGCCGCCGACTTTGCCGGGCCCGGTGACGGTTCGGTCATCATCCAGATCCAGGCCGGGTCAACCGCCCGCGACATCGCGCGGGTGCTGGCGTCCGCGGACGTCGTGCGAACCCCGGCAGCGTTCGTCAACGCGGCCGCGGCCGACGAGCGGTCGCGGTCCATCCAGCCCGGCTTCTACAAGGTCAAGCAGCGGGTGCGCGCGGTCGACGCACTCGCCGCGCTGCTCGACGCCAGGTCGCACGCGCTGTTCCGGCTCACCATCGCCGAGGGCATGACCACCCGGCAGGTCCTCACGGCGCTCGCGGACCGTACCGGCCAGCCGCTTGCAGCGCTCGAGGCCATCGTGAAGAACCCGGGCGAGCTCCAGCTGCCGTCCTATGCCAGCGGGGTCGAGGGCTATCTGTACCCGTTCACCTACGACCTGCAACCAGGTGCATCGCTCACTGTCACGGTCAAGATGTTCGTCGACCGGTTCAGGACGGAGACGGCATCCATCGACATCGAGGCTGGCGCGGCTGCTCTGGGCCGTACCCCGCAGGACATCATCACGGTCGCGTCCATCATCGAGCGCGAGGTGAAGAACCCCGAGGAGGGGCCGAAGGTGGCCCGGGTCATCTACAACCGGCTTGCCGACACCTCCGGGGCTTTCCGTCGGCTGGACCTCGACTCGACCACCCGGTATGCGCTCAACGAATACGAGGGTCCGCTGACCCAGAATCAGCTGAACGCCAACAACCCCTACAACACCCGCAAGGTGTCCGGGTTGCCGCCGGGGGCCATCTCCAACCCTGGTCGATGGGCGCTGGAATCCGCGCTGCATCCGGCGGCGGGGCCGTGGCTGTACTTCGTGTCGTTGCCGAAGTCGAATGTGACGATTTTCGCGACCACGGACAAGGAGTGGCAGGAAGCGCTCGCACGCTACCGTTCCGAGGGGGGCTCGTGACCCGCCGGCGGGCCGCCGTCCTCGGCATGCCGGTGGCGCATTCGCTGTCACCGATTCTGCATACAGCCGCCTATGCGGCGCTGGGACTCGACTGGGACTACACGGCCGTCGAGTGTGACGAGAGCGCCCTGGCGGAGCTGCTCGGCCGGGTACGGGTTGATCCGGGCTGGGCGGGCCTGTCGCTCACCATGCCGCTCAAGACGGCCGTCCTGGCACTGCTCGACACACTGGACGACACCGCGGCGCTTCTCGGCGCCGTCAACACCGTCGTCGTCCGGCCGGGCCCGACCGGCGGGACACCTGCGCGCCTGCACGGGTTCAACACCGATGTCATGGGCATCGCCCACGCGGTCACCCAGGTTCTCGGTCCCGGCGTGGCACCGCGTAGCCCCCTGGTGCTCGGCGCGGGGGGAACCGCGCGAGCCGCCCTCGGCGCGTTGGCCAGCCTCGGCGCCGACCGGGTCGATCTGGTCGCGCGCCGCCCCGCGGCGGCGGCGCTCCTGGTCGACATCGGTGGCGCGTTCGGGCTCGGCGTCACGGTCCACCGTTGGGGATCACCGGATTCGGGAATTCTCGCCCGTCCGGGCGGGCCGGGGTCCCTGCGCGGCGCAGACATCGTCCTCGCGACCACCCCGGCCGGCGTGACCGACGATCTGGCACGCCACCCGTGGCCGTCCTCGACCGCGCTGGTCGAGCTGCTCTACCACCCGTGGCCCACCCGCCTGGCCGCCCGCGCACAGGCCGCCGGAGCGGCGCTCGCCGGTGGGCTGGTCGTACTCGCGGCCCAGGCGGCCGGCCAGGTACGGCTGTTCACCGGCGCCGAGGTGGATGTGGGTCTGCTCCTCGACGCGGGCCGGCGGGCGCTGGGGCTGCGGTCGGGATCGGGATCGGCATTGGTATCGGCGCCGGCGCCGACCGCCGCCGTCGGTTCCGGCGGCGGGACACCCGTGTGAACCTCGCTGCGGCCGCGTCCACCAGTATGATCGTTCTTGCCGCACTGGGCGCTGTGCCGGTGCTTCCCGCACTGGTGGGTGCCTTCGGGCCGGCGGACGGTGAGCAGAGCCGCGGGCCGGTACCCACCAGCTGGTTGCTGGGCGTGCTCACCGGCGTGGTGGTCGTCGCGTTCGCCGTCAAGCTGGCCGACCATGTCAACTGGCTGCCGGCATACGCCTACCTCGGGGTGGTGGGTGTGACGCTGGCCGTCATCGACGTCCGGGTTCACCGCCTGCCCGATGCGCTCACGTTGCCGTCCTATCCGATCCTGGCCGTGCTGTTCGGGATAGCGGCCCTCACCGATGGGGATCCGGGACGGTGGATGCGCGGTGTGCTCGCCGCGGCGGTCGTGTCCGCGGTGTTCGCGGCGTTGTGGGCGTTACCCGGAGCCGGCCTCGGGTTCGGTGATGTGAAACTGGCCGGTCTGCTCGGCGGCGCTCTTGGGTGGCTCGGTGCCCCGGTCGTCCTCACCGGGTTCATGGTGGGGATGACGTTGGCCGGGATGTGGGCACTGCTCCTGCTGGTGACCAGGCGGGCGAGTCTGCGCGCGCACATCGCCTACGGGCCGTTTCTGCTCGCGGGCGCTTTCGTCGCGGTCCTGGGCAGCCGCTGACCAACGCCTGTCCGGTTCGCGTCGATGGCCGGCGTGCGATGGCCGGCGTGCGATGGCCGGCATGCGTGGAAGACTGGATTCATGCTGCGTTGGCTGACTGCAGGGGAGTCGCACGGCCCGGCTCTGGTGGCGACCGTCGAGGGGCTGCCGGCCGGTATCCGGGTGTCGAGCTCCCAGATCGCAGACGAACTCGCCCGCCGCCGCCTGGGGCACGGCCGCGGCGCGCGGATGAGCTTCGAGCGTGACGAGGTCGAGCTGCTGGGGGGCATGCGCCACGGCCTCACCCTGGGCGGTCCGGTCAGCATCCTCGTCCGCAACACCGAGTGGCCCAAGTGGCGCCAGGTCATGGCGCCCGATGCGCCCGATGCGGTCGACGCCGCGGAGCTGGCGGGTCTGGCCCGAAACGCTCCGCTGACCCGGCCCCGACCCGGGCATGCGGACCTGGCCGGGATGCAGAAATACGGCTTTTCCGACGCCCGGCCCGTCCTTGAGCGGGCCAGCGCGCGCGAGACCGCGGCGCGTGTCGCCCTCGGGACCGTAGCCAAGGCCCTGCTCCGGCAGGCCTACGGCATCGAGGTCGTCTCGCACGTGGTGGCGATCGGCAGCGTGGAGACACCGCCCGGCTCGCCACCACCACAGCCGGTGACCATGGACGTGGTGGACGCCGATCCGGTCCGGTGCGCCGACCCGGCGACGAGTATCCGGATGGTCGCCGAGATCGACGCGGCCCGTCGGGACGCCGACACTCTCGGCGGGATCGTCGAGGTCCTGGCCTACGGTTGTCCACCGGGGCTCGGTAGCTACGTCCACGGTGACCGTCGCCTCGACGCTCGGATCGCCGGTGAGCTGATGGGCATCCAGGCCATCAAGGGAGTGGAGTTCGGTGACGGTTTCACCACGGCCCGGCGGCGGGGGTCGCAGGCCCACGACGAGATCGAACGGCTGCCCGCCGACGGCGTGTCAGGGGCGCCGTATCGGGTGCGCCGGGCCAGCGACCGCGCCGGCGGCGTTGAAGGCGGGATGACCACCGGCGAGCCGCTGCGGGTCCGCGCGGCCATGAAGCCGATCTCGACGTTGTCCCGGCCGCTGGCCACGATCGACGTCGCCACCGGCGAACAGGCGGTCGCGATCGCGCAGCGCTCCGACGTGTGCGCGGTACCCGCCGCGGGGGTCGTCGCCGAGGCCATGGTCGCACTCGCGCTCGCCGACGCGGCCGTGGAGAAGTTCGGTGGCGACTCGGTGGAGGAGTCCCGGCGCAACTGTGAGGCGTACCTGAAGTCGCTGATCATCAGGTCGGAGCCGGTATGATCGCCGCTGACAGCGGCGGTGGCGGACGACGGCCGGTCGTGGTGCTCGTGGGCCCGCCCGGCTCCGGGAAGACCACGGTGGGGCAGGTGCTGGCGCGGCGGCTCGGGACGGCCTTCCGCGACACCGACGCCGATGTGGCGCGCCATGCCGGGATGCCGGTCGGCGACATCTTCATCGAGCGCGGTGAGGACGCGTTCCGTGCCCTGGAGCGGGACGCGGTCGCACGCGCCCTGACCGAGCATGAGGGCGTCCTTGCCCTTGGCGGTGGTGCGGTGCTGGACGCGGCGACGCGGGCGTCGTTGCGCGGGCACCTGGTCGTCCACCTCGACGTCCGGGTCAGTGACGCGGTGGCGCGCGTGGGTCTGGCCCGGGACCGTCCGCTGCTGGTCGAGGGGCCGCGTACCAGGATCACGGCGATGCTGCGGGCGCGGGCGCCGCTGTATGCCGAAGTCGCAACCGCGGTGGTGGACACCGCGGGTCGCACACCCGAGGAGGTAGTCGAGTTGGTCGAGAAGTTGGTGGTCGGGCCGTGACGGTGGCACCGGTGACCCGGGTGGCGGTCGCTCCGGCGGGTGTGCGGCCCTACGAGGTCGTGGTCGGGGAGGGTCTGCTCGGCGATCTCGCCGACCTGGTGGCCGGCCGGACCCGGGCGGCGGTGATCCATCCGCGGGCACTGCGGGCGACCGCGGACGCCGTGGTCGCGGATCTGCGCGACACGGCGAAGATCGAGGCCCACGCGGTCGAGGTCCCCGACGGCGAGGAGGCCAAGCAGCTGCGCATCGCGGGCTTCTGCTGGGACGTCCTGGGCCAGGTCGGTTTCACCCGCGATGACGTCGTCATCGGCCTCGGTGGTGGAGCCACGACCGACCTCGCCGGATTCGTGGCCGCCTCCTGGCTGCGTGGCGTCGACGTCGTGCAGGTGCCGACCACCGTCCTGGCGATGGTGGATGCGGCGCTCGGCGGCAAGACCGGGATCGACATCGACGCCGGCAAGAACCTCGTCGGCGCGTTCCATCACCCGTTGGCCGTGCTGTGTGACCTGGCGACCCTGGCGACCCTGCCCGCCAACGAGCGCGTCTCGGGGCTGGCCGAGGTGGTGAAGGCGGGGTTCATCGCAGACCCGGTCATCCTCGATCTGCTCGATGACGACCCGACGGGTCTGCGCCATCAGCGTGAGCTGCTGGAACGGTCGATCAGGGTCAAGGCGGACGTCGTTGCGGCCGACCCGTCGGAGGCCGGTCGCCGGGAGATCCTCAACTACGGGCACACCCTGGGGCATGCCATCGAGAAGGTCGAGGGCTTCACCTGGCGCCACGGTGCCGCCGTGTCCGTCGGAATGGTCTTCGCCGCCTCCCTGAGCCGGCTCGCCGCCGGCCTGGACGACGCCGTCGCCGACCGGCATCGCGACCTGCTCGAACGCATCGGCCTGCCCACGACCTACCGCGCGGACCGCTGGGCGGACCTGCTCGACGCGATGCGGGTGGACAAGAAGAGCCGGGGACGCCGGCTGCGGTTCGTGGTCCTGGACGCGCTGGCCCGCCCGCGCATGCTGGAGGACCCGGACCCGGCGTTGGTCGTGGCCGCCTTCTCCGAGGTCGCCCGGGAACCCGCCGAGCTCCCGGCTGTGGTCGGTACGGTCCGGTCATGAGGGTCCGGTCGTGAAGGTGCTGGTGCTCAGCGGCGCGAACCTGCGCCGGCTGGGCCGGCGGGAACCAGCGGTGTACGGCAGCCGCACCTATGACGATCTTGTGGCTGCCTGTCAGGAGCAGGCCGAGGAACTGGGTCTGGAGGTCGACTGCCGGCAGACCGACGACGAGGCCACGATGATCGCCTGGCTGCACGAGGCCGCGGACAACGACGCAGCGGTCGTGCTGAACCCGGGGGCATGGTCGCACTACTCCTACGCGCTGCGCGACGCCGCCGCCCAGGTCGGGGGACCGCTGGTCGAGGTGCATCTGAGCCAGACCCACGCCCGGGAGGCATTCCGGCACCACAGCGTGATCAGTGCGGTGGCGGCCGGGACCATAACCGGTCTGGGCTTCGACTCCTACCTCCTCGCGCTGCGGGCGATCGCGGCTCGGCGCCCTCGCGCCGGCTGAGACGTCACCCGGCCGTCAGCCGTCCGGCATGGCGATAGACTCTCGCGAGATCCCTGTCTGTCGAACGGACCAACCTGGCGGTCCGGCTGGAGAGTTGCGCGCAGTGGCGACCACGAATGACCTGAAGAACGGCATGACACTCGACCTCGACGGCACCTTGTGGAGCGTCATCGGGTTCCAGCACGTCAAGCCCGGGAAGGGCGGGGCGTTCGTCCGCACGACGCTGAAGAACGTCCTGACCGGCAAGGTTGTCGACCGTACGTTCAACGCCGGCGTGAAGGTCGAGGTAGCCACCGTCGACCGGCGCGAGATGAGCTTCCTCTACCGCGACGGCGCGGACTTCGTCTTCATGGACAGCGAGTCGTTCGACCAGCTGCCCGTTCCGCCGGCCGTCGTCGGCGACGCCGCGAACTACATGCTGGAGAACACCACGGCGACCGTGGCGCTGCACGATGGTGCGCCGCTGTACGTGGAGCTGCCGGCGAGCGTCGAACTGATCATCTCGGAGACTGAGCCGGGGGTGCAGGGCGACCGCTCCACCGGTGGTAACAAGCCGGCGACGCTGGAGACCGGCGCCACCGTCCAGGTACCGTTGTTCATCACCACCGGGGAAAAGGTCAAGGTCGACACCAGGGACGGTCGCTACCTCGGCAGGGTGACCAGCTGAGCGCGCGGTCGAAGGCTCGCAAGCGCGCCCTCGACATCCTCTATGAGGCCGACATGCGCGGGAACAGCCTCACCGACACGCTCGCCGAGCGGCTCGCGCAGGCCGACCCGCCGGTGTCGGAATACACCGTCAGCCTGGTCGAAGGCGTTGTCGAGCATCTCATCGACATCGACGAGATGCTGTCCGACCATGCGCAGGAGTGGACGCTTGAGCGGATGCCGCCGGTGGACCGCAACATCCTGCGGATCGGCGCGCTGGAACTGCTCTGGCGCGAGGACATCCCCGACGGGGTGGCCATCGACGAAGCTGTGGAACTCGCCAAGCTGATGTCGACCGAACGCTCGCCGGCCTTCGTCAACGGCCTGCTGGCGCGACTGCTTGACCTCAAGAGCGCCCGAGGATAGCCGGACAGTCCTGTCCTCGGGCGCTCTGAGCTGGGGCGAACGTTCCCTTTGTCATCAAAAGGATCAGTTCTGAGGTTGGTCCGCCGGGCACCCCCGATACCCGCCGGGCCGGGCCGGTACCCCTTGGCGCCTCCGGGCGCGCGAAAACCATGATCGCGCGCCCTTTGGCGGGGCCGGCTTCGCAGAGCGCCTCCGGGCGCGCGAAAATCATGATCGCGCGCCCTTTGGCGGGTGCGGGTTAGGCAGACTCGCTGATGCTTGCTTCCTGGCCCTGTTCGGGGCTCAGAACTCCCCACGACACGAGCTGCTCGGTCAGTTTGCTCGGTGAGGTGTCGTAGATGACGGCGAGGGAGCGCAGGTCCTCGTAGCGGATCGAGAGCACGCGGCCGTTGTAGTCGCCGCGCTGGCTCTGAATGGTCGCTGCGTACCGGGCGAGCGGGCCGCCCTGCTCCTTGGGTACCTGGGAAAGACGCTCCAGGTCGAGGACGATGCGCGGCGACTGCTCGAGGGGAGCCACGGTTGAACCTTCGGGGAGGAGTTCTCCCACCGGGACACCGTAGAACTCGGCGAGTTCTGACAGGCGCTGCACCGTAACGGCGCGGTCTCCGCGTTCGTAGGAGCCCACGACGACAGCCTTCCACCGCCCGTGCGACTTCTCCTCGACACCATGAAGCGAGAGCCCCTGCTGGGTGCGTATTGCGCGCAGCCGAGTACCGAGCGCCTTCGCATAGTCGGACATCGGAGTGCCCACTCCCGTCGTGGTCGATCAGTTGGAACCGGGGCTCTTGCCTCCGGTGGTTACCCATAGTAGTCCCGGGTCGGTTGTGCCTCGACACCAGGGGGGTCGTGTTGACACTTTCTTTGTACCACTTTCTGTAGCACTTCGATCGCACTAGGCGCTACGGCTGTGGGAACTTCCCCACTTGAAGCTGTTCATACGCGTCGGGTTCCAAGTATGTAACGTGCAGTGACAATCTGAGGTGCCTGATACCGTCATCCGGACCGCTCCTTTAAGGACCGTCCAGTGAGGCGGGGAAGGAGGGACATCGCCATGGCCGCAGCTGCCACGGGTGGGTCCTCATCCGGTCCGGAGGCATCGGGCCATGGCGCCGCCCGTTCGGTCCTCTCCGGTGCGGACATCGGCCGGATACTCACCCGGATGGCTCACCAGATCCTGGAGAAGACCTCCGGCGGAAACGGCGTCGTGCTTCTCGGGATACCCACCCGCGGGGTGCCACTCGCCCACCGGCTCGCCGCCCGGGTACGCGCGGTGGAAGGCGTCGAACTCGGGGTGGGTTCGCTCGACCCGACCATGCACCGTGACGACCTGCGGTTTCAAGCGGTCCGCCCGCTCGGGGTCACCGACCTTCCCGACGGGGGGATCGACGGCCGGACAGTGATTCTCGTCGATGACGTCCTGTACTCCGGGCGCACGGTGCGGGCGGCTCTCGACGCGCTGGCCGCGTTCGGCCGGCCCAGGGTGGTACAGCTCGCGGTCCTGGTGGACCGCGGTCACCGGGAACTGCCGATCCGGGCCGACTATGTGGGCAAGAACATGCCGACATCCCGCCAGGAGGCCGTCGCGGTCCGGCTCACCGAAATCGACGGCCATGACGCCGTCATGATTGTCTCGGACGGGCGGGCCGGTTGATGCGCCATCTCCTGTCCACTGAAGATCTTGGCCGGGACGAGGCCCTGCTCGTGCTTGACACGGCCGAGTACATGGCGACCGTCGCGGACCGGTCGGTGAAGAAGCTGCCGACTCTGCGTGGTCGGACGGTGGTCAACCTGTTCTTCGAGGATTCGACCCGCACCCGGACGTCGTTCGAGGTCGCAGCCAAACGGCTTTCCGCCGATGTGATCAATTTCTCGGCCCGCGGATCGAGCGTCTCCAAGGGAGAAAGCCTCAAGGACACGGCGTTGACCCTTGAGGCGATGGGCGCCGACGCGGTGGTGTGCCGACATCCGGCCAGCGGTGCTCCGCACCGGCTCGCCGGTTGGGTACGTGGCAGCGTGCTCAATGCCGGGGACGGTACCCATGAGCATCCGACCCAGGCTCTGCTCGACGCGTTCACCATCCGCCGACGCCTCGGCCGCCTCGACGGCCTGTCCGTCACGATCGTCGGCGATATCCTGCACTCGCGGGTGGCCAGGTCCAACATGTGGCTGCTCTCGACTCTGGGAGCGGCTGTGACGGTGGTCGCCCCGCCCACCCTGGTGCCTGTCGGGGTCGAACGGTGGCCGGTCGAGGTCTCCTACGATCTGGACGCGGTGCTGCCCAAAAGTGATGTCGTCATGATGCTGCGGGTCCAGCGCGAGCGGATGACGGCGGCGTTCTTCCCCACCGAGCGGGAATACACCCGTCGGTACGGCTTGGACGCCGACCGACTGGCGGCGATGCCACCATCCGCGCTGGTGATGCATCCGGGGCCGATGGTGCGCGGCATGGAGATCGCCTCGGATGTGGCGGACTCGACCCGCTCGACAGTGGTCGAGCAGGTCGCCAACGGCGTAAGCGTGCGGATGGCCGTTCTGTATCTGCTGCTGGGCGGCACCAGGGAGGTGGCATGACCGGGTCCCCGACGGTCTCCTGCGCTGCGCTGCTTACGATGTTCGTTCTGGAGGCCGCTTCATGACGCAACGCGCCAACGTCGCCGCGTTCGATCCAGGCAACGGCAACGGCAACGGCAACGGCAACGGCAACGCACGCTGGCTCCTGCGCGGCGTGCGGCCGCTGGGCGCCGCCGCGGTCGACATGCTCCTGGCTGGTCCGGTGATCGTCGAGGTCGGGCCGGGCCTGAGCGCGCCCGGCGCCAACGTCCTCGACGCGGACGGCCTGATCGCCCTGCCCGGATTGGTCGACCTGCATACCCATCTGCGCGAACCGGGTCGGGAGGACGCCGAGACCGTCGCCTCGGGTACCCGGGCGGCGGCACTGGGCGGTTTCACCACCGTGTTCGCGATGGCCAACACCGAGCCGGTCGCGGACACCGCCGGGGTGGTGGAACAGGTCTGGCGGCTCGGCCAGGCCGCCGGGCACTGTGACGTCTGCCCGGTCGGCGCGGTCACCGAGGGGCTGCGCGGTGCCCGGC
>NZ_CAUVXP010000175.1:0-11673 GCF_963555955.1 Protofrankia sp. Cas3 | reverse complement strand
CGGACAAGGTACGGCGTGCGGCGCTGCAGCAACACGCGACGATCGTGGACATGGAGTGCTATGCGGTCGCAATGGCATGCCAGGCTTTCGGCACTCCGGTGCGGGCACTGAAGTGGGTTTCCGACTCGGCCGGTGAATCGGCGGCCAGCGACTGGAGTGCCGCTGTGCCGTACGGCGCTGCGGTACTCGGCGAAGCCGTTGGAGATTTGCTCGACGCGCAGTAGTCTCCGGATGCCCTGGCCGCGCGATGCCGCCTGATCACCCAAACGTTCGGGGCCTACCCATCCGCCTGCCAGGTGCTGGGACCTGGCTCCCGCGTCATGCAAAGACCTCGACGGGGCACGTGGTGACGGCGCTGCGTTCGATGCGGGCGTCGCTGGTGATCAGCGGCAATCCCAAGGTCTCGGCGAGGGCGACGTACTGGGCGTCGTAGGCGCTGAGGTTGTGGTGTAGGTCGCGGACGCGTGCCCACAGGATCAGCGTCTCGTGCCGCACAAGCGGTAGGAGCTGGTAGTCGCCGATGGCCTTCTCCGCCTCCCGTGCGGTGAGCTTCCGACCGCGGACCATCCCGAACAGGGCCGAGACCACCTCGTAGTCGAGCAGTCCGGGCGCGACGAGCGACGCGAGGCTGGCGAGCCGGTGGCGCACCGCGTGCCCGGTCGGACCGTGATCGGTCAACGTACGTATCAGCGCCGAGCAGTCGATCACGGCCGCCGGACTGCTCACCCGCGTTCCCGGCCCTCGTCGATCGCGGCCAGGATGTCCGAGGTAGCGAGCTCGGCGTGCGTTTCACGGTCGAGGCGGGCCATCATCTCCGCGAGGGTCGGCGTACGGGCATCTCGGGTGACCAGGTCGAGCAGGTAGGCCTGCAGACTGCGGCCCGACTGCGCGGCCTTGAGCTTCAGCGTCTCCAGAGCCGGGTCCGGGACGTCGCGGATCGTGATCGCAGTCATGCTTGTATTTTACCTGCAATGCCAGCAGTCTGCCAGCTCGGTCGAGCTTCTTCCGGCCCTTCAGTACCGGCAGGCGCTTCGATCAAGATCTCGCGCACCGTCATCTCGCGATCTTCTGGTTCACGGCCGCGCGAGCTCCGGCTACTCGGCACGGCTCATCATCATCTCATCCGATCATCGCTTCTGAGCAGTCGCTACTTTCCCCGTCGGCCGAGGACCTGGAAAGGACCATGGGTTCATCACGTGCGTGGCCCGGCCGGGTTGGTAACGGAGACCGGGGTCTCGTCGTCGATGCCGCGTAGTCGGGTCACGTGCGAGTAGCCCTTTGGGGATTTGGTGACGGTGAGGATGAGCGGCATGGCTGGCTCGAGCGCGGTCACCTTGTCGAGTGGAGCGCTGACGATCAGTTGGAATCCGAGCTTCTTCCACGCCTGGACCGACCGGCCGGCGAACTCGGAGTCGGACTTGATGAAGCCTTCGTCGAGGAACACGGGGGCGAATCGTGGCCGGCGGTCCTCGTCGCCGAGCTGGTAGCGCAACGCGGCGCCGACAACGAACGCCATCAGCTCCTGTGTCTCGCCGCCGCTTTTGCCGCCGAGGGACGCGTACGTGGCGAGCTCGCGGCCATGGACGTCGACGCGGACGGCGGTGATCTCCACGTGCCGGCGCACGTCGAGGTACACGTCGCGGTTGACGCCGGCCGGTCTCGCACTGTCGTCAGGCTTGCGCAGGAGCGCGATGAACGACCGCAGCTGCAGGAACCGCTGCTCGGCCTGCTCGTCGCTGCCGTCGTCGGTGACGCCGGATGCGAGGTGCGCGAGTTGTCTGCGGAACCGGGCGACATCGTCGGATTGAAGCACCCTCAGCGAGATGCGCAACCGGTCGTTCGCGGGGCCGAACGGCAGGGCGGCGAGGATGTCGTTGATCGGGTCGAGGCGGGCGCGGATCTCGTCGAACGCGGCGCCGAACGCGCCCGACAGAGGGACAAGGTCCTGCCCGCTCCACTCCGA
Source organism: Protofrankia sp. Cas3 (assembly GCF_963555955.1). Lineage (NCBI taxonomy): Bacteria > Bacillati > Actinomycetota > Actinomycetes > Frankiales > Frankiaceae > Protofrankia > Protofrankia sp. Cas3. Next base: position 9,710 of record NZ_CAUVXP010000175.1, on the reverse strand, counting down.
CAGGCGGCGGCGCCATTCGTGGCGGCGCTCGGCGAGGCCGACCGCGACGATCTTGTCGAGGATGTCGCGGTACTCGGGGTAGGAGTCGATGCCGACGCCGCGGTTCGGGTCGGGCCAGCGGGATTGGAATTGTTCGAAGATGCCGATCAAGGTGTTGGTCGCTTTGGAGACCTCCTCCCGGGCGCTCGACGTTCGTTCGATCAGGCGGGAGCGGATCTTTGGCAGGCTGCGGTCGAAGTCGGCGAGGCTGTCGAGGCTGCCGACGTCGGTGAAGACCGTGTCGAGGTAGTCGCGCTGACTGTCGGTGAGTGTGACGGTGCCGTCGGCATCGATGTGGTCGATCGCGAGCGTCGTCTCGTCCTGCTGCTCGCACAGCTTCGCGTACTCGGCCTCGACAACGACGAGGCGGTCGTTCGCGCGGACGAACTCAGCCTGCACCTCCGACATCAGCTGTTCTAGGCCGGAGTGCTGTTCGTCGAGGGCCGCGAGGACGTCATGTGCCGCCAGCAGTCGGGCGAGCTCGCCCTGCTTGCCAGTCAGGTACGCCTGGCTGCCGTCAACGTCGATGTCTGCCCATTCGGTGGCCTGCACCCATTTGTGCGCGCCCTCGAGCTGGTGCAGCCGCAGCGCCTCTTGGCCGAACGCGGCTTCACGGCGCAGGAGGTCCCCGAGGGAGACGTCGAGGGCTGCGATCTCAGCGTTGATCTCGGCGAGCCGGTCGGCGGAGGAGAACCCGATGACGGATGCGTCGGTGAGGTCGCCGTGCGCGCCGCGGCGGCCGTTGCGAGTCTGCCCGTTGCGGGTGACGCGTGCTCCGTCGCCGTCGAGGTCCGCAGGCGTCTCGACGCATAGGTGGTCGGTGCTGCGGCGGGTGACACGCTCGCGGATCCACCAGCTGAACGGGGACTCCTTGTACAGCAGCTTGCCGGACACGTAACGCGGGTTACCGGGCTCCTCTGCGTGGGAGCGGAGTGCGACACCTTCGAACTGGACGCGGATCGGCAGGCGGATGGGGTCGATGGCGCGTGAGAGCTGCCGCAGGCGACGGTCGTCGACGAGCAGGATGCGCGCGATCGAGTAGAGGGTGACTTCGGCGGCCTTGCGCCACTCCTGCTCGCCGGATGCGACGTCGATGAGCTCGGCGACGAACGGCAGCTGGGCCGGGTCGATGTCGGCGGCGGCCGCGATCGCAAGGCGTGCCTCGTGCAACCGACGCGGGACACGGCCGGTGCGCCCCGCGAGCGAGTTACGGTCGGCGTCGAGGTCGGCGCGGCGGGCCTGCGCGGGCCAGCCTTTCTTGCGCAGGCCCGCCTGCTCGTCTGCCAGCTCCTCGAGCGTGGCGGGCAGCTCGCCGAGGAATGTCCGCGCGGCGGTCTGCGCGGCGGCGAAGTCGGCTGCTGTCGCCGGGTCGATGCCGAGGTCGATGGTGCTCGCGGCGAAGCGGTTGCGACGGTCCCGGGCGGTGTCGCGGGCGCCCTGGGCGGCTTCGATCTCGGCCTTGAGGCGCTCGATGGTGTCGCCGCCGGCAGCGCGTCGCGCCTCTTCGACACCGGCGATTTCGCCCTTGAGCCGGGTCTGCTCCTTGCGGGCGGCGCGGGTGCGCTCTGTGAGCAGCGGGCGGGACTCAAGCGCGGTGCGTGTGGCGACGTCGAGCAGTCGGTCACGGGTGCGCAGCTGCCACAGCAGGAATGGTGTGTCGCCGGTGCGAGTGGCGCCGAATGTGTCGATGAGTCTCTCGTCGGCGTGGGCCTGTCCGCGCTCGTCCCACAGCTGCGGCAGCCGCGCAAGGGTGTGCTGCTTCGCCGCGGCGGTCTGCATCTCCTGATAGGACGCGTCGAGGTCGTCGAAATGCTTGGCGGCGTTGTCGGCGGCGACGTAGGTGGCGGGCTGCTCGAGGACCATCGCCTTGTACAGCCCGTCGACGGTGCGGACCTGCTGCCCAGCCTGGATGCGGGCGAGCAGCCGCAATGCCTTGGCGCCGTCTCCTCCGGCGCCGATGCCGAGCCGGTCGAACAGCCGCTGCGCGAACTCGGTGTAGGAGGTCGCGACGAACATCGACGGCCAGCGGGTCTTCAGAGCGCCCTTGTCGAACTTGGCCGCAGCGAGCGGCTCGAGCTCGCGCAGGTCGAGACGCCCTTCGAGGGTCGCCATTTTCATCATGACGTCCTTGGACGTGACAGCGCCACGCGACACGTGGTAGGTGCGTAGCACCGTGAGCCGGCGGCCGCCACCATCGGCGAACGTCAACGCGATCGCGCCCCAGGTGGGACCGTCGACGCCACGCAACACCTTGTCGGTGAGTGCTCCGGTGCCGGCTTCACGGCTGTCGTCGGTCTTGCCGCGCAGGTAGGTGAGCAGGTTGCGCTGCTCCGGGTTGCGGGCTCGGCCGGCAGCCGCATCGTTGGACGCTCCGTTAAACGGGGTGTCCGACGGCATCATCAGCGCGAGGTAGGCGTCGAGGACGGTCGATTTCCCGGTGCCGGACGCGCCAGAGACCAGGGTCGCTTCCGCGTCGAACTCGATGAGAGTGCAGCCGTGGAACCCGCCCCAGTTGACCAGCTGCATCGACTCGGCAATCCATTGGGTCTCGCCGGTCTCGGTCGGATCAGGCAGCAGCGCCGGTTGGCTCATGCGCGCCGTCCTGTCGTGTCGGTGTCGCCGTCAGTTGAGTCGATCCAGCCGAGGTCCTCCCCAGGGCTGGTGCTGTTGGCCGTGGGCTCGGCGCCGAAGTCGAGCTGGGCCGCGAGGGTGCGGTTGCCCGCGTCGGCTGCGGGGATCTGGCCGTTGAGGGTGAGAAGGGTGTCCAGGAGCTCCTGCAGGCGCTGCAAAGGCAAGAGGACTTCGATGACGGGGGCGACACGCAGCCGCTGCTCATCCGCGGTCTTGAGTAAGATGTCGGAGCGCTGCAGCGACACGATCGCGTTCTCGACCTTGCGGGCATCGCCGGAGCGGTCGTTGGCACCCGGCGGGCGGAAGTGCGCAACGGCGTCGAGAAGCTCTTCGCGGTCGACGAGGACCGCGTCCGTACCGTCTGCGCGTTCGGACCGGAACCGCTGCCGGAGGAAGATCAGTAGGATGGTTTCTTCGCGGGTATGCGCGATGTCGTGCAGCAGGGTGGGAAAGCGTCCGTCGCCTTCGGGGACAGCTTGACGCTTGAACGCGATCTGTGCGTGCAGATCGACGTGCAGGTCGAGGAACAGGTCGTTGAGCCGGGACCGCAATGGAACCTGAGCGTCTATGAGGGTGCGCCATTCGGCGGGGTTCTGCTCGGCACTGATGTAGCGCTGTTTGAGGAGGTACACGAGGGTACGGCGCTGCCCATAGGTGAGGGTGCCTTCGTCGCCTTCGAACAGCGACACGCTGCGGCCGTCGACGTCGGCATCCTCAACGACGCCGGGTCCGCTGATGAACGCGTCGCTGCCAGCGTTGTCGAACTCGTTGTCGAACTCGTCGTCGGGGTCCAGATCGTCGGAGTCGAGATCGTCGGCCAGGCCCGTCATGACCGGTTCGGGGACGGCCATCGGTTTCTGCTCGCTGTAATCGTCAGTAAGCCGCTGGGCCGGCTGGCTGATGGTGCGGTCACCGTAGGTGGCGCCGGCTGTGGCGGTCATGGGCTGACTCCTTCGGCGAGGACGTCGGCGGCGGCCGTGCGCAGCGGCAGGACCGGCATGGCGAAGACGCGGCGGGCACCGTCAGGGCGGACCGCTTCCACGCGTTCCTCCCGTGCGAATGCGGCCACGTGCGCTCCGGCGTCGGTGATGTCGCTGTCGGGGCTGTCGGCCCGGGCACCGAGGAACAGGTGGATGAGTCCGAGGAGTTCGACGGGCCGACGCAGGTCGTCCGGCAACGCCGCGAACACTTCCGCGATGCTGTCGAGCTCGCCGACGGCCGTGGCGGCGATGAGCTCTTGGCGGAGCCGGGTGAGGGTGGGGCCGCCCTGGTTGCGGATGGCGTCGAGGTCTAGTACGGGCGGGACGGTGTCGGAGAGTTCCTCCAGCGGCGGTGGCAGGGCGTCTTCGGCGGGGTCCCAGAAACGTTCTCGCAGGTGCTTGACGTCAATTTTCGCGGGTACGACTTCGATGCCGACCCTGGAGCGTGGGCCGGCGGCGCGCATCCAACTCGCGAGCTGCAGGTTGATCTGCCGCAGGGTGACGTCGAGTTCGCGGTCATGGACGACGTTGTAGTGGACGATGTGGTCGCGCAGCGTCGCGGACAAGCGTTGCCGCTGGGTGAGGACGTCACGGATGCCCTCCTGGATAATCTTCACTGTGCGGCGGAACTCGCGCTGCTCGGCGGGCGTGAGTGCCTGCGCGAACGGGTGCGTAAGGATGATGTCGAGGTCGCGGCGCAGGTCGACCAGCAGCGGCTCGTCCCGCAGCAGTGTGAACGCACCCTCGAACGCACGCCCTTCAGCGGTGAGCTTCATCAGCGAGTCGGACTTCGCGAGGTAGTCGTCGATGACCTCGGCGATGGGACGGGTTTCACCCCGGAAGTCGCTGATGATCTGTTGGTGCATCGCGGCGACGGCTTCCTCGACGCGCTTGAAGTCGCTGGGCAACTGCCCGATGAGCGACAACAGATTCGTGTAGCCGTCGAGCATCTGGTCGTTGGTAGCAGGTTGGATGTCGCCGCCGGCTTCGAGACGGTCGCGTTCGGCGGTCAGCTCGGCGATCTGTGTGTTGAGCCGTTCGATGCGCGTCTGCCGGTCGGGGTTCGCTTCGGTGGCGAAGCGGCGGACGACGTCGAGGATGGTGTGGATGCGAGACTCGCTGATGAGGGTGCGGTCGCGGGCGAGGGCCTGGACGAGGTCGAGCGCTTCGAGGGTGTACGAGGTAAGTGTGTAGTGCTCGGCGCCGTCGTCGTCGCGGGTGCGGACCAGCCAGTTGTGACCGAGCCATTGCATGCACAGTGCCCGGCCGACACCGTCGGGGACAGGCTCGCCAGCGAGACGGAGCTCGTCGAAATAGTTGTCGACCTGCTGGTGCAGGCGCTCGGCAGCGACAGCGCGCTGGTCACGGGTGAACGTCGTGCGGAAGACAGCGAGGACCAGCGGCGCCCACTTGCGATCGAGCAGCCGCAGGGTCGGCTTGTCGAAGGCGTCACGGACTCGCGCGAGTTCGGCGAGGATGTCGCTCACGTCGGCCGCCTTCCTGTTCCGGTATCGGTACACGGTAGATGCTGTATCCGACAGTTCCACGGACATCGACTGGCCGCCGTGCGCACTGCGCACTCCTCCCGATACACCTGACCGTCGGGACTTCGGAGCTGTCGGATTCGGATGAGGAGCGGGACGTGGTCGAGCCGCTTCTGCCCGCGCCGAAGAAGGACCGCCGTCCGAAGAAGCACCAGCCGCCGGGAAATCGTCGACGCAATCCTGTAGGTGACGCACAACGGCTGCGTGTGGCGGGCGCTGCCGGCGGGATTCCCTCCCTGGCCCAGGTTCTACGATTTCTTCCGCACGTGGGAGGACAGCGGTGTCACGAAGAAGCGCCACGACGCGGTACGCGACCAAGTCCGCCGGAGCTGGGTAGCAGCGACTGGATGAGCGCCGCATGGGTCTCGTGGAGCAGCCGTCTGGATTCCGCCGCGATCGTGTCGACCGCCAGCGACGACTTCCCCGATCCAGACACCCCGGCGAATATCGTGATCTTGTGTTTGGGGGTGTCGACATCGACGCCGTCGAGGTTGTTCTGCCGGGCGCCGCGGACGCGGATGACGTCGTGGATGATGATCCCGCTCTCCCTGATCGTCGGATGGTGTGCGGTGCGTGGTCCGATCAGCTTCGGTCGCCGGCCCAGGAGTGCCCGCCGTCGACCCACTCGACGAGTTGGATGACGACGCCGTTCGGGTCGGTGACCTGGAACAGCCGCTCGCCCCACTCCTCCTCCTGCATCGGCATCGTGATCGGCACCCCTTCCCGACGCAGTCGCGCCTCCTGCGCGGCAAGGTCGGCCACGACCAGGGCGACGATCACGCCGGCCGCGGATTGGTCGCGCAGACCCTCGGGTAGCACCTCGATCCCTCGCCGCAGCAGCACGATGTCGACGGCGGCATCGTCACGGCCCAGGGAGACGAAACCTTCGGCGACGACCCTCTCCCGGTATCCGAAGTGATCGACGAGGAAGTCGCGGGAGGCTGCGACGTCGTCGACCGTCAATGAAAGGGTGGTGGATGTGACCTGCATCAGGACTCCTCGACTTGCCGGCAAAGAACTCTGTACACGGTACTCTGTACGTCGTACAACGTAGGCGAGGGGCGAGCGATGCCCGCTTACCGAAGCGGTTCAGGTGATCCAGCTCGCACGTTGGCGCTGCTGTGGCGCGAGCCCGGGTTCGGGCAGTCGGCGCGCGGACCCAAGCAGGGACTGTCCGTCGACAGGGTCGTCGACGCCGCGATCACGCTGGCCGACACGGCTGGCCTGGACGGGATGTCCATGCGCAGTGTCGCCCGTGCCGTCGACGTCTCAACGATGGCGCTGTACACCTACGTCCCCGGCAAGGCTGAACTTGTCGACGTCATGCTCGACGCCGTATACCTCCGCATGGAACGCCTCCCGGTCGACAGGCAGTCCTGGCGGTCCCGGCTCACCGCCATCGCCGAACAGAACCGGGCCCTGTTCGACATGCACCCGTGGATCGCCGACGTATCCACCGCCCGGCCACCCCTCGGGCCCGGGCTCATGGCGAAATATGAGTACGAACTGTCCGCGTTCAACGGCTTGGGCCTTGACGACGTCGCCATCGACGACGCCCTCACCTACCTGCTCACCTTCGTCCAGGCCGCAGCCCGGGCGGCCATCAGCACCCGGGCGTCACAGCTCGACAGCACGATGAGCGACGAACAATGGTGGGCCGCCAACGCACCCCTGCTGGCCCGCGTGTTCGACTCGACCGCCTACCCCACTGCGGCCCGAGTCGGCACTGCCGCCGGCGCCGCCCATGGCAGCGCCTATCATCCCGACCACGCATACCAGTTCGGCCTGGCCCGGGTACTCGACGGGCTAGCCGCCCTCATAGGCGGACAGCAGGCCAGCGCCGGCCGCTAACCACACTCGTGCCGCACCCTGGCCAACCAGCCGCGTCACAGAGTCGAAAGATCGAATTCCGCGTCACCTTGTTCACCACCCGCGTCGCCGCGCCGACCATGGATGAAACCGACCAGGCAATCCTCAACGCCCTCACCGAACGCGGACTCGTCCGGGAGATCGGCACCAGCCCCAGCGACCCGAGACGCCGCTATTACCCCGCGGTCTGAGGTGAGGATTACCGGTGGGGCTGGATCCGGCCGCAGGCATGCGTGATCACACCGGGTGGTCGGGGCCGGCGCGGTCGGCGTTATCCAGTTGCGGGAGTGTCCCTTTCTCGTGTGTAGGTAGGGGCAATGCCGCGGGTTCGACGGTTACTGTCAGGCTCCGACCCGCGGCATCCCAGACCGTGACCGGGGCTCCGCAGCCCATCTCGAACGTACGTTCCGTAGCCCGGGTGGGACGGGACCCGTACCACGATGAACTTTGTGACCGTGGTGATGGGCTGCGACCGGCGGGGTTCAGGCGGAGATGGGGCGTCCATCGGCATCGACGATCGCGAGTCGGACACCGAGGGGGGCCGCCAGCCTGGTGAGGGTGTCCAAAGTCGGGCTGATCTGCCCGCGTTCGATGCGGCTGATCTCGGACTGGTGGACTCCGCACGCCTGGGCCAGCTGCCGCTGGGTCATGTGGGCCGCTTCCCGGGCTGCCGTCAGCTGCCGAGGAACCTCGAAAGGGTAGCGGCCGTGCCCGGTCAGGCGGTCGTGGTGCGAGCGCGCGCGAGGGCCCGGTAGACCGTGGAGCGGGTGACGGAGAACAACTCCTCATGCGTGATTCCATGTCGAGAACCTCTGACCGGCTCCGCTCACCAGGCGAGGGCCGCGAAAGGCGCGGCCGCGACATCAGGAGATCACCATGCCGAAGTACCTGCTGCTCAAGCACTACCGCGGCGGCCCGGAGCCGCACCGTCCCGTGCCCCCGATGGACCAGTGGGCCCCCCAGGACGTGGAGGCGCACATGGCCTTCCTCCGCCACGTCGCGGAGCTCCTGGAGGAGCGCGGCGAGTACGTCGACGCCCAGGCGCTCGTGCCCGCGCGCACCTGGGTGCGCTACGGCGGCCCGGACGCCGCGCCGGTCACCACCGACGGCCCGCACCCCGAGACCAGCGACCTGGTCGCCGGCTGGTACATGATCGACGTGGAGTCCCACGAGCGCGCGCTGGAGATCGCGGCCTACGTCTCCTCCGAGCCCGGCCCCGGCGCCAAGCCGCTCTACGAGTGGATCGACGTCCGGGAGGTCATGACCGCTCCGGCGTCCGGCGTCTGACCGGCGTGTCCGGCCAGCCGACCGACCGGGTGGACGAGGGTGAGCTGCGCGCCCTCGCCCCCCGGGTGCTCGCTGGGTTGGTCCGCCGCGGCGAGGACTTCGACGCCGCCGAGGACGCGCTGCAGGAGGCGCTCATGGAGGCGCTGCGCGTCTGGCCCGAGCACCCGCCGCAGGACCCGCGTGCGTGGCTGTCCACGGTCGCGACCCGGCGATTGATCGACGCGCGCCGCAGCGATGCCGCCCGCCGCGCCCGCGAGGACATGCTGCACGAACAGCCGGAGCCTGAGCCGCCCACCACCGAGACCGGAGACGACACTCTCTTCCTGCTCTTCTGCTGCTGCCATCCCGATCTCGCGCCCGCCTCCCAGGTGGCGCTCACCCTGCGGGCGGTCGGCGGCCTGACCACCCGGGAGATCGCCGACGCCTTCTACGTCCCGGAGGCGACCATGGCGCAGCGGATCAGCCGGGCCAAGCGCAGCCTGCGCGGGCGCCGCCTGGACGAGCCCGGCGACCTCGCGGTCGTGCTGCGCGTCCTGTACCTCGTCTACACGACCGGGCACGCGGGACGGGTCGACCTGGCCGCCGAGGCGATCCGGCTCGCCCGTCAACTCACCCTCGCCACCGAGGAACCGGAGGCGCGGGGGCTGCTCGCGCTGATGCTCCTCAACCACGCCCGGCTCCCGGCGCGACTCGACGGGCAGGGCCGGATCGTCACCCTCGACCGGCAGGACAGGGGCCGCTGGGACACCCGCGAGATCGCTGAGGGCGTGCGCGTCCTGCAGTCAGCGCTGGCACTGGAGCGCCCCGGCCGCTACCAGGTCGAGGCCGCCATCGCCGCCCTGCACGACGACGCGGCAAGCCCCGCGGAGACCGACTGGCCGCAGATCCTCGCCTGGTACGACGACCTGGTCGCCCTCACCGACGACCCGGTGCACCAGGACCCCGCCGCTGTGCTGGGCCGCGCTGTTGCGGTCGGCCACGTGCTCGGTGCCGTCGCGGGGCTGCGCGAGACCGACCGGCTGCGCGAGGTGCTCGGCGACCGCCACCGGTGGCATGCGGTCCGCGGCCACCTGCACGAGCTCGACGGCGATCTGCCGGCCGCCGGCGCGGCGTACACGCAGGCCGCCCGCCGGGCCACGGACGTCGCCGAGCGCGACCACCTGATCCGTCAGGCCGCCCGCGCGCGGGCCGCCGAGCTATAGATGAACGTGCCGGTCGCCAGGTGCGCGAGGACGTCGCGGCGCAGCGAGGGCACGTGGTCGAGGTTGAAGTCCTCGAGGGTCGTGATCTGCGGGAAGTGGGCGGTGCAGAACTGTGCGGCGACGAGGGTGTCGATGTGGTGGCGGCCGGGGCTATCCGC
>NZ_CAUVXP010000174.1:10476-12145 GCF_963555955.1 Protofrankia sp. Cas3 | reverse complement strand
GACCCGACGCACCCGCGGTTCGACGAGTTTGGCTGCCAACGAGTCCAGATGGGTGGCGCGGGCCAGGATCAGCCGTTCCTTGGCCTGCTCCACATGGTCCACCGTGATCGGCTCTGTGGCCGGGACCGCGAGCTCCTCGACGATCTCGTTAGCCAACGCGTTGACCAGCCACGGCTGCCCCGCGGTCAGCTCGACCGCCCGCGCCACCGCCGCCGGGGTGAACACCTGCCCGGTCTCGGCCGTGTGCTGGGCGTACAACTCGGCCACCTCGCTCGGGGTGAAATCCCCCAGCCGCAGCGACTTGAGCTTGATGTTGAACGGGCTGGCGGTACCGAGCCGGGACGGGTCACCACCCGAGGCGGCCTTATAGTCGCGCACGTCGCGCAGCCCACACAACGCCACCGAGGCGGGAAACCCATCCGGACGCTCGTTGAACCCGTCCCGAAGCTGGCTGAGCACGCTGACCAGGCTCGCACCATGCAACGCGTCGATCTCGTCGAAAAACAGTACCAGCGGCCGCGGGCAGGCATGTGCCCACGCCGCAAGCGCCGCCGCAAGCAAGCCCGTGTCGGACGCCTCCGGCCAGGGGGGTGGGCGCAGCTCCGCGGGCAGGGCGGTCTCGGCGCGGATCCGGATCCTGTCGAGGATGCCACGCACCGCAGCGCCGTAGTCGTCGCCCGCGGCTCGCCCAACCTCACACGAGAAGGCCAGCGCCGCATACTCGCCGCCGGCGGTCAGCTCCTCGGCCAGTGCCCGCAGCGTGGTCGTCTTCCCCGTCTGCCGCGGGGCGTGTACCACGAAATAGCCCATCTGGGCGACCAGATCGGGCGCCTCCGGCAGCCGCCCCAACGCCGGAATCATGTAGTGGTACGTGGGCAGGCACGGCCCCGCCGTGTTGAACCGTCGCCTCATGGCTTGCCCACCCTCCACCGGCTCCGGCAATGGCCGTCGCCTGGTCACTCTACGGTGCGCCGCATGCCGTGTTGGGAGCTCCGGGAGTTGTCTCGCCGCGGCCGAACCTGTGTGCTTGTCGCACTCGGTGACCTCCGTCTCAGCCGACGCCGTCTTACCGGCCGGTGCCGTCTCACCGGGGTTGGTCGAGCACCAGGGTCCATACGGTCGCGCGGGAGTCACCGGACGCATCGGACGTGCCTGCGGCGGTGATGGTCGCACCCGTGACTGATGATGTATACATCCTGATACTCGGCGTCTGCTCTGGAGGCGTTTGCTGTGGCGGGATGACGTCCTGTCGTTGACAGTTGCGCATCTGCTCGTCGCAGAGCCAGATCACCGGTCGGCGCCTGCCGGGGGTGTCGAGGATCGACCCACCGGCCATCAGCCGACCGTTGGATGTGAGGGCCAGGACGGTGACGACCGCGTCGGGCGGTAGGTCGGTCGGCGCATCCTGCCAACTTCTTCCGTCCGCCGACCGGCGGAAGTGGGCCGATGTACCGGCACCCTCGGGTTCCTGACCCACCGCGAACAGGGTGCCGCCGGGCAGCGCCACGACCCGGTCGGCGGTCTGGGTGCCCAGACCGCCGGCCCCCGTCACCGTTTCCCGCCGCCAGGTCTGGCCGTCGGTGGAGCGCCACACGGCGACATCCCCGTCGTGATCGGTGCCGCGGTCGACGCCGACGGCCAGCAGGCCGCCGGGCACCGCCACGACGTC
>NZ_CAUVXP010000174.1:0-10060 GCF_963555955.1 Protofrankia sp. Cas3 | reverse complement strand
GCTCATCTGCCCTTGGCTGCCATTGGGATCACCGCCGACCGCCTGCCAGGTCCGCCCATCCGGGGAGACCCACGCGGTTGGCACGGCCTGGGACGGTCCGGCGCCTGGGGGTGCGGTCCATCCGACCGCCACGAGTCGGCCGCCGATGCTGGCGACACCGGTCATCACGCCCGGTCCGGAACCGGCTGGGGATGTCACCGCCGCGGGAGTCCAGGCTGAAGCGCCATCGGATGACCAGGCTGCCGGGCCTCGGTCAGACCCGCCGGACCCGCTGCCGACGGCCACTCGGCCGCCGCGCGGGTTGTCGGTGAACCCGTACACGGCGCTGCCGGGCGCGGCGTCGGCCGTCAGCAGGCCTGCGGTGAGTCTGGCGACCGTCGAGGAGCCCACGGCCGGTCCGGTGGATCTTGTACTGCCTGGACCAGAGGACTGCGGGGCGGACGTCGACGACGATGAGCCCCCGGTCGCCACGAGGACGGCGGCGAGGATCGCCGCGATCACCACCAGCGCGATCAGTCCACCCACCGCGGCCACGCGCCGGCTCTGGGTTCGGTAGCCCTCGTCCGACGGTCCGAGGTGTATGCGCAGCGGTTCGTCGCGGTCAGTTAGTCGGACGTCGCGGGTGCGTACCTGCGGCGGATGCAGGAGCTGGTCGTAGGGCTCGTCGAGCCCGGCCTGGGCGAGGTCGACCTCGACGGTCACAGCTGGCCGGGCCGGAACGGGCAGCGGCGCGAGCAGGTCCGCGGCCAGGGCCGCCGCGGCACTGTCGGCGCTTCGCGCGGTGCCGCGGTCGGTGGCCTGCGTATCGGGACTGGTGTCGGTACTGCCGCGAACGTCGGCATCGGACGGGGTCGCGGCGGGCCGCGCCATCGTGCGGAGCTGCGGTGTCTGCGGTGTCTGCGGTGCCCCCTGAACCCGCGGTGTCTGCGGTGCCCGCCGTGACAGCCGTGCGCCGCCGGCGATCGCCGCGCCGAGACAGACGGCGAACTTCGGATGAGTGTCCACGGTCACCAGCACGCGGAACTCCTGCTCGACCAGCCGGGCGACCAGGGGAATGCGGCTCGACCCACCGACAAGCAGGACCCGGTTGAGTTCCGCCGGCTCCACCCCGGCGGAACGGCACGTGCGCCGGAACGTGTCAAGGGTCCGCAACACCATGATCCGTACGGATTCCTCCAGGTCATCACGGGTGAGTCGGACGGTCCGGTTGCAACCCGGGATGATCACCGGGATCTCGGCCTCGGTATCGGCGGACAGCGCCTCCTTGGCCGCGACCGCTGCGGCGTGCACCTGGGCGACCGCACGGGCCGTCTCGGGGTCGGTCAGATCCTGGCGTTGCCAGGGCGGGCCGACCGTCCGCGCGATGTGGTCGAGGACGGCCTCGTCGATGTCGATGCCACCGATGTCGTCGTCACCGCCGGGTTCGCCGCACACCTCGAAACCACCGTCGGTCTTTCGCAGCACCGTCGCGTCGAAGGTGCCGCCGCCGAGATCGTAGACACCGACATGATCGCCTGGGGTGAGGCGGTCCTGCGCCGCGTAGTGTCCCGCGGCTGCCACCGGCTCCGAAAGGAGCCCGACGTCGGTGAGCCCGGCGAGCCCAGCGGCCTGTTCCATCAGGTCCTGGCGGTGACCGGACCAGGTGGCGGGGCGGGTCAGCATCACATGGCCCGGCGCCTGCGATTCACGCTCGGTGACTTTACTGACGACAAATCTGATCATGTCGGCGACGAGGTCGGGTATCTCCACCGGCGTGTCGGCGAGTCGTACCGGCACGTCATCGCCGAACCGGCGCTTGAACTCCCTTGCCACCCGGGACGGATCGGTTATGGCACGCCGTTCCGCGGCCTCACCGACCAGCATTACTCCGTCGTCACGCAGGAACAGTACGGACGGTATCGTCCTCGCGCGTTCGCCGAGGTCGACGACCTCAGCCCGCCCGTCTCGCCAGATCGCGGCCGCGGTGAACGTGGTCCCGACGTCGATGCCGAGGGCATAGGTCATGAGGCGGCGGCCAAAGCGAGCATCGTAGGGAGCGCCAGCGAGCGAGGAGCGCAGCGGAGGACGCCGCCGGGGTACACGGTCATAGCGCGTTGGTCATCCTAAAAGTGAGCGTTCACTCGGGCACGGCGTAGCAGTTGGCGCCTTTTACCGACTGCCTGAGCGCGGGCAGCACCTTCGCGCAGTAGCCTGTCGCGTCCTGATAGCTGGCGAACCCGTCCTTGAGGACCACGTACTCGCCCTGATCGGGCTTGTCGGTGGGCTCGCGAAGCCGCTGTGACCGGCGGCTGTCCATCAATTGGACCACTCCCACATCCGGCAACCGTTGGATGTCGCTGATGAACTGCTGCGCGGCCTGGTTGTCGGTCGCGACGCGGTCGTCGATCGCGAAGGCGTGGAAGATGACGTAGATCCCCTGCGGCTCTACCTGCCCAGCGGCGCCGGTGGGGCTGACACTCGTTGTCGGTCCCACACTCGTTGTCGGTCCGACGCTCGGGCTTGGGGTGGGGCTCGGGCTGGTGGGGGCCACGGGTGCGGTCGCGGCGGTCACGGGTGCGGTCGGTGCCGACGTCCTCGTCGGCGCCCGGGTCAGCAGGGCTGCGCCGGCTGTCGCGACGATACCGATCACCAGCGCCGCGCCAGCCAGCTTGACAGCTGCCCTGGGTATGACCGGGACCTGTTCGAAGACGGCATCGAGCTGGCCCTCGACCGCCTGTTGGTCGGCTCCGCTCGTTCGGGCCTGGTTCGTCCGGGTTTCGTCGGTTCGGGTTTCGTCAGTTCTCGCGTAGACCAGCCGGACGGGGTGGCGCACCATGGTGCCGCGCAGGAACGGCCGCACCGCCCGTGCCTTGAGGAACACCTCACCGGACCCGCCCGGTTGGACCTCGACGCTCGTCGGCGCGAGGGCGTAGCCGAGCGCGCCGTCCTCGTCCGGGACGGACAGGCGGAGTAGGGCCGGGGCGGTGCCGCGATTGTCGAAACGCGCGATCCAGCGGGCTGTCCACCGCCCGCGCCGTATCTTCGTGGTGATGACGGCGGCCGTGATCTCGTGAATCGCGCCGACCGTTATGTCGCCTTCTTCGACGGCCACCCAGTTGCGGTTCTCCCGCGAGCGGCACCGTAACGCGAACGGTATCTTTCCCACCGGTGTCCCCGGGCCGGTCGGCGGCCGGAACAGCAGTTGAACGGTTTCCTCAACCCCGCGGGTGACCGAGATCTCCGCTGGGATGACCTCGGCCCACCCCGACGCCGCCCCCAACACGTCAAACGTGTACCGCTCGACGAGGTCGCCGTCGTAGCGGACCGTCGCCGTCGTCTGTACCAGTTCACCCGGCCGGACCTGCAACCGGGTCTCGTGGAGACGAAGTTCCGGATCCATACCGACTCCGTTCCCTCCAGCTCCCTACAGCCCCGGCCACCGTGCACGTCCCGCGGCCCCTGTTCACATCCCCGCCCGCGCTACCGACCTACCCACGACCGGACGATGTGGAATGACCCGACCATACGACGGTTCGACATGCCTGCGTCCACCGGTCGCCAGCCGTTGCCCGTGGGTACCGCCCGAAGGCCCGACGGTGCGGACAACTCTGCCCCTTCGGTTCGTTCCCCACGGCCGGGATGGCCTCTACCATGGCCCTTGCCTTGTGATTCCTGGGGGGAGAAGCCCATGACCGACCCTTCGGCGAGCGTGTCCGAAGTCGAATGGTTCGCCGAACGCTACGAGGAACTCGTCCGTAACGTCGAGCTTTTCGTCCGGGGTAAGCGGGATGTCATTCGTCTCGCCCTGGTGTGCATGGCGGCCGAGGGCCACCTGCTCATCGACGATGTTCCCGGGGTCGGGAAGACCTCCCTTGCCAAGGCCATCGCGAATTCCATCGACGGAACGATGCGCCGGATCCAGTTCACCCCCGACCTGCTTCCCACCGATGTCACCGGCGTGCAGGTCTGGGACGAGCGCAGCCGGGAGTTCGAGTTCCGGCCCGGAGCGGTGTTCGGGAACATCGTGCTTGCCGACGAGGTCAACCGTGCCTCGCCGAAAACACAGGCGGCGCTCCTGGAGGTCATGGAGGAACGCCAGGTCACGGTGGACGGCGTCTCCTATGAGCTGGCCCGACCCTTCATGGTCATCGCGACCCAGAACCCGGTGGAACACGGCGGTACCTACGACCTCCCCGAAGCCCAGATCGACCGGTTCATGATCCGGATGGAAATCGGCTATCCGCGCCACGAGGCCGAGGTGGAGATCCTGGAGAACCGGGCCCGCGGCCAGACGCTCAATGAGGTGAACCCGGTACTTTCCAGCGCCGAGGTGGTCCGGATGGCCGACATCGCACGCCGCGTCCATCTTTCTCCGGCGGTGCTCGGTTACATCGTCACGATCACCGCGGCGACCAGGCGCATGCCCGAACTGCGCCTCGGGGTGAGCCCACGTGGCGGGCTCGCGCTCGCGGTCGCGGCCCAGGCACACGCGGCGGCTGACAGGCGGTCGTTCGTCACCCCGGACGACGTGCGCACGCTCGTCCCGTTCGTGCTTGGCCACCGGATGCTGCTGCGGCCCGAGGCGGAGCTGGCCGGCGGCACCGCGGCGAGCCTGCTCAGTGGGCTCACGGCGTCGGTACCGGTGCCGGATCAGCGGGTGGTCCACTAGATGATCACCCGGTCGGGCTTCGCTGTTGCCGCGGCCGTGGTCATCCTCGGCCTGTCCGGTGCGCTGCTGGACTACCCGGAGCTGGTCGTGTTCGCTCTCGGGGGTCTGGCCGCCCTGCTCGTCGCGGCTGCCTGGATGCTCGTCACTCCGGACGTCACCGTCGTCCGGGAGATCCAGCCGCTGCGGGTGGCCGAGGGCGAGGGCGCCCGGGGTCTGCTCACCGTGACCAACTCCGCGCGGCGGCGCAGCCCGCCGTTTCTCGCCAGCGAAGCCGTGGGGGAACGCCACGTCGCGGTGACCCTGCCCAGTCTGGCGCCGGACCGCTCGTTCGAGACCGCCTACCCGCTGCCCACCGATCGCCGCGGCGTCTACCAGGTGGGTCCCCTCACCATCGGTCACAGCGACCCGCTCCGGCTCATGCACATCGGACGTTCCTACGCCTCCCGGTCGGAGCTGAAGGTGCATCCTCGGCTGCACCCGGTGGCACCGCTACCCACCGGCGGCTCCCGGGACATGGACGGGCCCACGACGAGCACGGCGCCGCTCGGCGGCGTCGCCTTCCACAGCCTGCGGGAGTACGTCCGCGGCGATGATCTACGGCTCGTGCACTGGCGGTCGACCGCCCGCACCGGGAAACTCATGGTCCGTCACAACGTGGTGCCCAACGAGCCGCGGCTGATGGTCGTGCTCGACACCAGCACCGCCCCCTACAGCAAGGATTATTTCGAGGACGCGGTGCGGGTCGCCGCCTCCCTTGCGATCTCCGCCCGGGAGCATGGCTTTCCGGTCGAGGTACGGACCACCGGCGGGGTGCGCGCGGTGGCCGACCGCGGGGCGGCCGAGCGGGGGTCGATCCTCGACCTGTTCGCGGAGGTGCGCGCCGCGGACGACGATCCCGGGCTCGGCGCGCTGCCCGGCATGCTGCCGCGGGAGGACGGGGTGGCGCTCGGCGTGGTGACCGGGCAGGCGCCGGTCGCGATGCTCGCGGCCATCTCCCTGGTCCGCAGCCGGTTCACGATGGCGAGCCTGGTTCTCCTCGGCGAAGAGCACGATCGTCCCGGACCCTCGGTGCAGGGAGCCATGGTCGTGAACGTCCGAACCAGCCAGGATTTCGCCGCTGTCTGGAACGCGAGGGTACGTAGGTGAGCGCGATACGGCCGCGGGCCGGCCAGCTCGTGCTGGTCGCGGCTGTGATGCTGCTGGTGGCGATGGTCTTCGGCCCGTTCTTCGCCGGTGCCGGCTACCTTGTACCGCTCGGTGGGTCCGTCGTGCTCGCCGCGGTGGTGGCGGCCGTCGCGTCGGTACGGATCCGTCGTCTTGACGTCACATTGCTGGTGGTGACCGGCTGCGGCCTGCTGTTCGCTCTGCTCGCGCTGTTCCCGTCCCGCTGGGGGAGCGGGCTGCCGGGTTCGCTCCTCGGGGCCTTCGGCCGTGGCCTGCGTGACGGCTGGGCCGACATGCTCACCGCGGGGCTTCCGGCGGATCCGACCGGCGAGCTGCTGATCGTCCCGGCGTTGCTGCTGTGGATCGCAACGGCTGTTGGCGTCGTCGTTGCGCTGCGGACCGACGCTGTGCTCGCTCCGTTGCCGCCGCCGATCCTCGCGTTCGCCACGGGTCTGCTCTTGGTTGCCGCGCGCGGGCGCTCACAGGTGTGGCTGGCCGGCGCCATCCTGCTGGTCGGGGGAGCGCTGGCGCTGGTCCGGGCAGCCGATCGATCCAGTTCCCACGACAGCGCTGGTGCTGGGCGGTCGGACGCCAGGCCGTCGGGTTCTGAGCGGTCGGACGCTGGGCGCTCCTGGCGGCGGCTCACCTCGGGTCGGCTGGCCTTTGGCTTGCCGGTGGTGGTCATCCTTGTCGTCGTCGGTACGCTCGGTGCCGCGGTCCTGCCGATCGCGGATGGTTCCGACCGGTTCAACCCTCGTGACCACCGCCATCCCCCGGTGCAGGTGACCTCGGCCCTCAACCCGTTGGTGAACGTCAAGGCCCAGCTTCAGGCCGATCCGGTGGAGCCGCTGTTCACCGTCCACCTGGCCTCGACCGAGCGTCTGCAGGTCGACCGCATCCGGACAGCCGCTCTCGGTGACTTCGACGGCGCCAGCTGGACCGACGGCGCGACATTCGTGGCAACCGGTCGGACCTTGCCCGACGATCCTGTCGCGGCGACCCCGCGTGGCACAACCGTTGATGCCGAGGTCACCGTTGACCGTCTCGACGGGGTGTTCCTACCCTCGCTCGGGCGCCCGGTCGGGATCACCGACATCGGTGGCGGTAACGGCGGTGGTACCGGCGCGACGATGGCGTTCGCACCGGATTCCGGCGTCCTGGCGATGACAACATCCCCGGGGCCCGGCCTGCGCTACGACCTGCGCTCGGTGGTGCCCAATCCCACCGACGCGGAGAAAGCCGCGGCCAGACCCCTGAACGACCCGTCGGTGACGCGTTACCGGGCGTTGCCGGGAGCCGTGCCAGCCGACCTGACCCAACTCACCGACGGCATCATCGACGGTGCGACCAATCCGTACGACAGGCTCGTCAGGATTCAGGCGTATCTGCGGGACCCGAAGAGGTTCCCGTACGATCTCGGCGCCGCGCCCGGTCACTCCTACGGCGCCGTCTCCCGGATGCTCGCCGTCGACACCGACAGCGCCCAGTTCCGTCGCAGCTACGCCGAGCAGCACGCGGCCGCGTTCGCGCTGATGGCACGGATCGCGGGTTTCCCGTCCCGGGTCGCCGTCGGCTACCTGCTCGACCAACGTTCCTCGACCGGGCCCAATACGTTCCGGGTGACCACGCGTAACGCCCACACGTGGCCAGAGGTCAACCTCGCCGGTCTCGGGTGGGTGGCGTTCGAACCGACCGATGTCAGCAACCTGGTGACCAAGCTGCCACCGGCCGACCCGAATTCCTCCAATGGCGGGCCAGCAGACAAGCAGCCTTCGCCGGCGGAGCCGGCGCCCCCGGTGATCCAGCCGGAACTCTCCTCCACCGGCACGCCGGGCGGCGGGGGCGGCGGTGGTGCGGCCGGGACGGCGGCCTGGTTCGGCCTCGCCGTACTCCTCGGCATTGTGCTGGTTCTGTCACTGATCGTCGGCGAGAAGGCGCGAAGGCGGCGGCACCGGCAACGCTCCGGGCCACCCTCGGCTCGTATCGGCGGTGCCTGGCGCGAGGTGCGGGACAGGCTCTCCGAGTGCGGCCTGCCGAGATCGCATGCCCTGACCACGCGGGACGTGGTGGGGCGCACCCGTGACCTGCGCGCCGTGGGCGCGGCGGGGGAGCAGATGGAACAGCTCATGCCGGTGGTCAACGCGGCCCTGTTCGCCGAAACCGAACCCGGCGAGGCCGATGCCCGGCGCGCCTGGGAGCTCACCCGGCTCGCCTGCCGTGAACTCAACCGTGCGGGTGGGCTGCCCCGGCGGGCGCGGGCGATCGTCGATCCTCGGCCGTTGCTCCCGGGCGGCAGCAGATGATCATGTTTTGGCTCGGGCTTGCTGATGGTCTGACGTGAGGTGACGAAGATGCGACGGCGACGGCTCACGCGTCCGGCACGGGGTGCCAGGCTGGGCGCCGCACTGGCCGGTGTCGTTGTGCTGGGTGCGTTGGTGGCTGCCGGTTGGTTGGGGGATGTTCCGGCGCGGTCGGTGGCGTTGGATGACGGGTCGGCGTGGTTGGTGTCCTCGGTGGGTCAGGCGGCGTTGGTGGACGGGTCGTCGGCGCAGGTGGTGGCGCAGGTGAAGGTGGGTGAGGGTGGGGCTGATCTGTCGGCGGCGCAGTCGGGTGCGGATGCGTTTGTGGCGAATACCTCGGATGGGTCGGTGCGGCGGGTCGATGGTGCGACGTTCGCCGTCGGGAACGCGGCCCGGTTCGCGAATGCGGGGCAGTCGTTGGCGGTGTATCCGGGGCGGCAGGCGGTGTATGCGGTGACTGCGCAGTCGGGTCTGGTGACGACGGCTGATCCGCTGACGTTGCAGGTGCGGGCGCAGCAGTCGTTGGCGGCACGGGTGGCGCCCGGGGCGGCGCAGCTCGACGGCGCTGGCAGGTTGTGGCTGGTGGATGCCAATACCGGTGATCTGATCTGGCTGGACGGTGCGGGCCGGCACACCAGGCGGGGGGCTGTTGATCCGGCGCGGGCGACGCTGGTGCGTTCCGGTGACACGGTCGTCATTGTCGATGTTGTCGCGCGGACCGCCCGTCCGTTGCGTGCCGACGGTGGTACGGACGCCGGTGGGTGCGTGGATACGCAGGTCGGTGACACCACCGTCACGGTGGCCGGCTCGACGTCGGCTGATCGGGTGTATGCGGCGAGCGGTCGGCGTGGTGTGTTGTTGGTGTCGGATCTGTCGCATGGGTCGTGTGACACGGCGGTGGATCTACGCGCGGCCGGTCATGATCTGGGTGCTCCGCATGAGGCGGCCGGGCGGGTGTTCATCCCGGATTTCACCGCGGGCCAGGTGATTGTGGTGGATGTTGGCGCGCGGCGGCTGGTCGCGAGCCCCAAGGTGCTGCCGGAGCGGACCCGGTTCGAGTTGGTGTCGCAGGGCTCGTTCATGTTCTACAACGATCCTCGCAGTGCGCAGGCGGGGGTGGTGCGCTTGGACGGGTCGGTTCGGCAAACCGAGAAGTACAACCCCAAAAATCCCGGCAATGGGGTGGTTCAGGGGCCGGGTTCGGGGAATCCGACGCAGTCCTCGCCCACGCAGTCCTCGCCCACGCAGTCCTCGCCGACGCAGTCTCCGGTGACCTCGCCGCCGACCGGGCCGACAACGCCGCCGACCGGGCAGCCGCAACAGGCGAAGGGGGACGTGCAGATCCGGGTGTCGGCGACTCAGGTCGTTGTCAACCAGCCGGTGGAGTTGCGGGTGGTCGCGACGAACGGCGGCATCGTCGCCTCCGTGGCATGGACGTTCGGAGATGATGCGCCGACCTCCGGCGTCCAGGTCAGCCATTCCTGGCCGAAGCCCGGTGTCTACACCGTCCGGGCGCAGACCCGGCTCGCCGATGGCCGCCAAGCCACCCCGACCGCCACGATCACCGTGGTTGCTGATGAGCAATCATTTGCGACGCCGATCCAACATCCCACGGACAGTCAGCACAGCTCGGACGTAATTCCGACTCGTTCTGCCACCCCCACGCCCAGCCAGACCTCTACCCCCACGCGGCCGCCGGACGGATTCACGCTGTCGATCTCCACGAGCGGGAACGGCAGTGTGACCGGGAACCCTGGGGCAATCGACTGCCCATCGGGCGGCGGGGTGCGCACATGCACCGCCTCCTATGCCGCTGGCACGCAGGTGACGCTGACGGCTGCGGTGGCATCCGGTTCGGCGTTCAGCGGATGGTCGGGCGACTGCACCGGGACCGGTACCTGCACGGTGACCATGGATATGGCGCGTAACGTAACGGCAACCTTCACAG
>NZ_CAUVXP010000173.1:0-11835 GCF_963555955.1 Protofrankia sp. Cas3 | reverse complement strand
GTGCCCAGCCGGGCACGACGAGCGCCGCGTCGGTCGCGATGCCGCTGCCGGCGCTCACCCGCACCGTGACCGCGCCCTGGGCGCTCGCGGCCGGCAGGTCGGCGGCCGCGACGACGGCCACCGGCGCCAGCCCCTGCCCGTTGATCACCTGACCGTCGAAGAGCAGCCCGGTACCGGGGTTGACCAGCCAGTCCACGCCGGCATTCAGCTGAACCAGCGAGTCGCCGCGCAGTAGGTTCACCGTCGGGTTCACCACGGGACCGAGGGGATCCACGGGAACCGGGTGGAACGGCTTGACCGACTCCTCCCAGAACCTGGGGTCGTGGTGCCAGGTGGGCAGCTCGGGCTCCGGCATCGGCGTGCGGGTGACCCACTCCTCCCACTGCTGGACGGTGCGCTCGGTCACCTCGGGCTCCAGGAAGAGCACCTGGTGAGCGTCCTGGAAGAACACCGGTTTGATCAGCGACTCGATCTCGCTGGTCGTCGACTCCAGCGCCGCGAGGATCTTGAACCGTTCGGCCCAGGTCCGCGCGGCGCCGAGCGCGCCGCTCGCCATGCCCAGGGTGATCCGGTTGTTGACGGGCAGCAGTGTGAATGGGCCCGTGGTGCCGAAGATGGTCCGTGACTCCGGTGTGACCGCGGCGCCGGGCTGGCCCGGCCCGATGATGATCCGCGGGCGGAACGAGACGGTGAGCCGACCTGGCGAGCCGACGTAGGCCGTCGGCCTCCGCCTGGGCTGGTCCGTCTCGACGCCGAACGGGATGTTGGGGGCGGGCCGCGCGGCGTCGGCGACGGGTGCGCTGTGCCGGCTCGCCAGGTAGAACGACTGGCCGATGGGGTCGCCCAGGGTGATGTAGACGCCGACGCCGCGAAGGTTCTCGATGGTCTCCGCGCCGACGTCCGGCGGCTCGAGGACGGTGACGTGGACGGGCACCGTCAGCGGGTCGAAATGGTCGCCGACATCCTCGCCGCGCACGCGCAGCTCGATGGGCGCCCGATAGCCGCCGGACTGGGGCTGTCCCCACGCGCCCGCCGTGTACTCGCTCCAGTGCAGCTGGGCCTCGACGTCGTGCTTGACCGTGGGCATCGCGTCCAGGTGGTCGACATTCTTCGGCGAGTCGCCGTCCGGGTGGCCGAGCTCCAGGAACGTCACCCAGAACAGGTAGAGGCGGCCACGCCACACCACCGGCGCCAGGTGGTCGCCCTCGATCTCGACGCCGACCGGCTCCCAGGGCGTCCACGCGCTGTTCGCGTAGCGGCGGTAGAAGTACTTGTGTGGTGCGCTGTGGGTGCGTCCGAACACGTGCAACGTGCTGTGCGCAAGGTCGGGCGCGTCCTGAAGGTGCATGGCCACGATCTCCAGCTTCGCCAGCTCCGCGAGCTTGCTGAGATAGTCGAGGAAGGCGTCCTCGGCGACGTCGGCGGAGACGTCCTCGGTGAGCAGCGCGGACTCGAGCTCCTGGTACAGGTGCGTCTTGTCGTCGCGGAACTCGGGCTCCAGCCAGTTCTCCGGGTACAGGAAGATCCTGCGGTTGGCCTCCCACACCCGGTAGCGCCGCATCCAGTCCCACTGCTCGGCGTTCAGGATCGCCGTCGGGTGCACCTCCTTCTCGAGGTTGAGCAGGCAGCGCTGGACGAACAGCCGCACCGAGGAGATGGCCAGCCGGATCCGCGACGTGCGCACGACCGGCTCCATGCCGGGATCGAGGAGGAAGTGCTCGTAGAGCTCCTCAGGCCCGGACAGCTTCTCCCGGTGCGTGATCGCCGCGACCAGCGCGTCGCGCTGGCGTCCTCGTAACCGGTCGAAGATCGGTTGGGCGGCGCGCTGCCAGGCCGCCGGATCGAGGCGGGATCGGACGGTCTCCTTGACGTCCTGGGCGATCGCGAACCGCTGCTCGTTGGTGGGCGCGCCGGCCGCCCCGACCGGCGCGGTGATCGCCGTCCAGCCCTTGATCGTCCCGGCCGGCGAGCCGAGGCGTTCCACCAGCGTGAGCGCGTCCCACAGCCGGGCCAGCGGCCGGTCGTCGGTGAAGACGCCGTCGGCGGCGGGGAAGATCGTCTTTGTCGTGGCCCACACGGCGTCCGGTCCGCGCCGGGTCGTCGCGCCGAGGAGGCGGTACACGGCGTCCGACGGGTCGGCGCCGCCCACCGCGGCCGCCTCGAACACGTCGATGAGCGCGTCGGTGCCGCCCGCGAGCTCGCGCCGCCGGCCGGCGTACTCGACGAGCCGCAGGAACCACCCGAACCTCTTGACGGCGGCGGTGCGGTCCTCCGGGCGGTCGCGGAAGGGCCGCGCCGGGAGGTCGCCGAGGTCCAGGTCCCCCCAGCCCGCGGCGTTGGTCGCGAGATGGGTCGTCTCCCGCGCGGCCAGTCCGAGCGCGCCGAGGAGCTCCACCGCCGCGGCGAGGCGCAGGTAGGCGTGCTCGGCCGCTTCCACCTGGCGGACGGGGTAGAGGGGTAGCCGGGACAGCGGCCCGCGTGGGACGGTCTCGCTCCACACGGTGAGCTGGCCCGAGCCGCCGGCGAGGTCGTCGAGCTCGAAGGTAAAGCGGTAGGGGACGCCTGCCTCCAGCGTGAGGTACTCGTCAGGTCCGGCCCCGAATGTCGCGCCGACGGTCGCCGCGGTCACGTCGAGGAAGACCGGGTCGGCCAAGTGGGGGAACTCCAGCCGGGCGTTCGCGTCCTTCTTGGCCAGGTCGATGGCGAACCGGTACGGGCCGGTGGCCGGCGGCACGAGGTAGCCCTGGAAGCGGGCGCTGCCGGCCGCCGGCAGGGCGGCTCCGTCGGCGCCGGTCGCCGGCCGCGCGGCGGTGTCGGTCGTCGTGACGGTGGCCGGGGTGTCCTGGCGGGGGTCCGAGCCGTCGGCGCTGAGATAGAAGTCCGCGTCGACGCCGTCGGTCGCGGCGGCCAGAAACTGCGCCAGCAACGGCCGCCGGTCGCCGTCGGGGCCGGCGCCCAGCAGCCGGGGGTCGGTGAGCAGCCGCTCGACGAGATCCGGGTCGGCGCTTGTCCGCGCGGCGAGGGTCTGCGTGACCATGGCCCGGCTCAGCCGGTCGCGCAGCACGGGCAGGACGGCGGCCGCCAGCCGGTTGCGGCGCGCGCGCAGCGTGGCGAGGTTGCGCGCGGCGGCGAGCTTGTTGGCGTCCTGTTTCTCCTTGACCCGCTCGGGCGGGTCAGCCGGATCGATGGTGGCGAGCTGCTCGAGCGGCTCGAACAGGCTGGGATAGTCCTCGTCGTCGAGGAAGCCTGCCGTGCCGGTGGGGCCCACCGGCCGCCGCCGGAGCACGTCGTCGAAGAACGCCCTGGTCGCCGTGGCCTCTCCGCGCAGCATGCGCAGCGCCGTCGCCGTGTCGGCCGATGAGAGCAGGAGGCTGAGCATGTGCTGGACGAAGTCCTCGGTCACCAGGTCGGGGTCCGCCGGCAGGGCATGCTGCCGGCGGATCTCGCGGACGCCGTCGGCCAGGGTGGTGAGCGCGGCGAGCGCGGCGGGCCGGGCGTAGTGCCGCGGGCCGGCGTCGTCGAACCGGCGGCGCAGCAGGAAGTCGAGGTCGGCGATGGACAACCCGCTCGCGCGGATCGTCTCGGCCTGTTTCACGAACCCGAGCGTCCGCCGGTACGGGTTGTCCTGGTCGAGGTCGGTCAGGACGGTCGCCGCGAGCGCGGTGAACGGGTCGGAACCGGACAGCTGCTTGAGCGTGATGAGGTCGTCGACGGACAAGCCCAGCCCCTGGGCGAGCAGGCCGTAGCGGTGCAGCACCGACAGGTTGGCGATCGTGAGCCCCGCGTCGGTGCCGAGGCCGGCATCCGCGGTGATCTCCGTCACCTCGGTCGCGGTCAGGCCGAGCGCCGCCTGGATCGCCTGTAGGTGGCCGGCGATCTGGGTGAACGCGGCGGGCTTGCCCGCCCCCTGGGCCGCCACCCAGGCCGCGGCCAGGTAGTCGCCCCGCGGGTGGTCGAAGATCGGGTCGACCTTTAGGACGCTGGGGCGCAGGAACAGCCGCGCGTAGAGGTTGTCCGGGCCCTCGGTCGGGATGTCGGTCCACAGGGTCAGCAGCCGGATCCGGTCGGGCGGGGCGGCGAGACGCCCCTCGAGCTCCCGGAGATGAGCGAGGTAGATCAGCGCGGTCTCGAGGGGTTTCTCGGCGTAGTGGCCGGCGGCGAACGGCGCGGCCGACGGGATGAACACCGCCAGCGCCCGGTCGAGGTCGTCGACGGTCCAGCCGAGCCGGCGCCACAGCCGGACGAACAGGTTCAGCCGGAGGAACACCTCGGCGTCGGCCGCGCCGCCGTCCGCGTGCCGCACGATCGTTTGGTCGAAGTCGCAGCCCGCGTCCGGGTCGGCCAGGACGACGGCGACCGCCAGGGGCAGCGCCTTGAGGTCCGCCACGACGTCAGCCAGCGGCTGCCCGTAGCTGGCGGCGTGGGCACGCAGCCGGTCCGCGAATCCGCTCAGGTCCGTCAGCCGGATCCAGTCCTCGGCGGTCATCGCCTTGATCCGTGCTTGCCGCGCCAGGTCCGGGTTCGGCGCGAGGAGGTCCTGGTTGGCGGCGAGGAACGCCTGGTTGGCGGCGTCCAGGAAGATCTTGGTCTCCGCGATGGTGGCGGGGATCTTGTAGAGCGGGCCCAGCTTCGCCAGGCTCGGGTTCACGAACCGCGCCTGGATGAGCGTGGCCAGCTCCTCGTAGCTGACGCCGAGGCGCCGGGCGAGGGCCTTGGCCGAGTTCAGGTCGACCCGACCACCGTTCTCGGTCGCCTCGGTCGTGGCCTCGGCGAGTGAGCCGTAGCCGTACAGCGTCCACCACGCGGCCAGTGGGTCGGGGTCGGCGAACAGGCCGCGCTCGGCGGGGGACAGCCCCAGAGACTCGATGAAGATCCCGGCCCAGCCGGAGGCGGGCGCCGCCGGCAGAAGTTCGTCGGAATCGCGCAGGACCTCCAGGACGTGGCGCAGGGGAGTGCCCGCGTAGTCGCCGAACTCGCGGACGATCTGCAGCCAGAGGTCGAACGGCAGGGTGAGCGGGTAGCGCTGCGCGGCCAGTTCCTGGTAAGCCTCGACGATGATGTTCGTCGGCTCGGCCAGCAGCTCCGCGCTCGTAGCCGCCCCGGTGTCACGAGCCGCGTCCGCCGCTAGCCCGCCATTCGCCAGGTAGAACTCAAGGATCTCGTTCACGACGTCGATGTAGGGCAGCTCGACGTTGGTATTCTCGCAGGTCAGCGGGATGTGGGGTAGGTCGGGCCGGCGCTTGGTCAGCGCGTCGTACGGGTCCAGGAAGCCGGACTCGGGGTAGCTCTTGGGGTTTCGCTCGGTCCAGCCGGCAAGGAAGGTGTCCCGGGCCGTCTGCTCCGCCTCGACGAACTGCAGGAGGTCGACGAGGTAGGCCGCCGGGGAGAGGACCGAGCGGCAGTGCTCGCAGTCGCAGAAGTCCATCGACCCGAAGAGCTCCTCCATGGTCGGGTAGCCCTTCAGCGCGGCCGCCAGCCCCGCGTTCTCCCGGTCGCGGCGCTCCGGCGCGCCGGCGAGAGCGGGCAGACCGACCGCCGTGCTCGCACTCTTCACCGCCCCGAACAGGTTGTAGGTCGCGCTGCTGACCTGCTGGGCCTTGCGCCAGACCAGCTCGCTCGCCGGTCCGGCCGGCAGTCGTCCGTGCAGCTCGCGGTACTTCTCATCGAAGCGGGGGCGGAACTCCTCCTCGCGCAGCGCGGTGACGTCGAACGCGGACTCCAGACCCAGCGCCTTCAGGACCGGCATGGACTCGTTGTCCGGGGTGATCTGGTAGAGCCGGTGCAGCGTCTTGATCTCCCGGCGGGCCACCTCGATCGCGTCCGGCCCGGCGGCCAGCCGGGGCGCAGCCGCCTCGTCCGCTTCCTCCACCGCCGCCGCCAGGAACCGGTCCACCGGGGTGTGGCCGAGCCGGAAGCCGCGCGGCGTGATCTCCCGCAGCACCGCGACGGTGGCGTCCCTCGTGTTGTCCAGCGGGATCCGATCGGTCTCGACCATCCGGGTCACGACCTCGGTGGGGTAGCTGAGGCGGATCTTGCGGGCCAGGTCCGCCGCGTACGCGTTCAGCCGGTCGGTCGGAGTCGCGCCTTCGTACACAGCGGGGACCAGCGCGTCCAGCTCGTCGTCGCTGTGCGCCAGCGTCCCGATCCTGGCCGCCCAGCCGTCGGCCTCGTACAGGTCGAGGTCTACCAGCGCGACCGGGTCGCGCAGCTCGAGCGGTGTGTCCGCCGCGGGATCCTGGTGGGACAGCGTGGCCATCAGATCCATGGTGACCGGGCCGCTGTTGCCCGCGAGGAAGGCGAGCTTCCCCTGCCAGCGCAGCTTGGCCACGGGCTCGTCCGGGACGCCCGCGGCCAGGGCCGCCAGCCACAGCCCGGCGGAGTCACCGCGGTAGGTCACGAACATGTCGGCGAACGTCTCCGCGGCGTCGCCGACCTCGGCCGCCGCCAGGAGCTCGCCGTAGGTCGTCCGGGAGCCGGCGGCCGGCACCGCGAGCCGGGTCGTCCGGGCGAACTCGGTGAACCGCTGGGTGAACTGCTCGATCTCGGCGTCGGTCATCGCCACGATGCCGGCGGTGACCAGGTTCCGTAGCGCGACGCTGACATCAGCCGGAGCTGCGCGGGCAAGCAGGTGCTGGTCGGCGGGCAGGCCCGCGCGGAACAGGCCGTAGAGACCTTCGGCCGGCAGGCCCACCGCCTGGTCCTGGGCGAGCCGCTGCGCGGTCGCCGCGAGCGCGATCAGGCGGGCGTCCCAGCCGGTCGCGCCCCTCAGCGCTGACAGGTCCCGCCGCCGGTCGTCCTCGCGCGTCCCGGCCAGGCTCGACGGCTCGCCCACCCACGGCGCGAGGTCCGCCATGAGGCGCTGGTACTCGGGGCCGGCGGAAACGAGGTCCGCGGCCGCGACGAGATCGACATGGGTGACCGCCGCCCCCGGCGGGACCGTTACGGGAGCCGACAGCGCCACTTCGGCGTCCGCCGGGCCCAGCGCCCGTACCTCGACGGTCAGTGTCCGGCCGGGCGCCGGATAGGTCAGTGTGTAGTCGCCGGATTCCAAGGCCACCGCGTTCGCCAGCGGCGTCGAGCGGCCGCCGAACTCGAGCTGGTGCAGGCGAACGCCCAGGCCCGCGGCCGGGGCACCGTTGTCCAGCACAATGCGTCCGGTGACCTGGGCCGTCGCGGCTGGCACGGCGGGCCGCTCGGCGACCAGGTCGACGCGGGTCACCGGGTCGGTCAGCGGCCGGCGGTCGGAGCGGGCGACGACCTCACCGCCGACGCCTCCGCTCCCGGTGTTGACGGCCTCGACCACGAGGTCGAGCTGGCCCACGCCGGGGAGCGCGGAGAACCGGATCGTGTAGCGCCCCTCGGCGTCGGTCTGGTCGGTGCCGAGCCGGATCGGACCGCCCTCGTCGGCGTGGTAGGCCGCGATCAGCGGCCCCGCGTACGGTCCGCCGTCCTCATCCGTCACCGTTCCGGCGACTATGAAGCTCTGGGCCTGCTCGGACGGCGGATCGAACGCCCCCAGCCGGGCCAGCTCATCGTTCAGCGCGGCGGCCGTGTCCGCCCCCACCTCGCCCGTGACCGGCAGGCCGCCCCGCTCCTGGAAGAGGCTGACCAACCTCGCCGTGACGTCCCGGTACGCCGACTCGTGCCGCTCCGCCCGCAGGCCCGCGAGCAGCGCCGACCGGTCGGTGGCGGCGAGCCCGAGCCCGTCGCGCTCCAGGATAAGCGCCAACCCGTTCTGCAGGTCAGCCACCTGGGGGCCCGTCGTCCCCGGCTGTACGCCGGCGGTGATCCTGTTCACGGCTGCTCTTGTCCTTTGTTGGGGTCGGTCACCGCAAGGGCTCCTGATTCGGGGCGAATACCGGTCGGTCAGTAGCTGCCCGACAGCACCAGGCGTCCGGCCCAGTGCGCCGGTGCTGTCGCCGTGCCGGGAAGGTGTGTGAGGGTGGCGCGAAGGCGCAGGCCGTCGGCCGCCTTCGCCGCCGACACGAAGTCGTTGGCGGCGATTCCGCCCGTGACGATCTGACCGACGATCTGGCCGACGGGGGTGAACAGGCCCGCGAACGTCGGATGCCTGAGCAGGTCGGCGTTGTTCGCGAAGACAGTCCGGACACCGCTTTCGGCCGACCGCTGCGTGCCGGCGAGATCGGACCCCAGCAGCGACGCCCCGGGCCCCCAGAACTGGCCCGGCGCGAGCCCGACGGAGAACGACGCGCTGACGTCACCGCCAAAAGTGCTGCCGAGGGCACCTCGGAACGGACCGTAGGCGAAGGAGAGTTCGCCGCTTCGGTTGCGCAGGTCCGCACTGATGCCGACGGCGGTGTGCTCGTTGTGCAGCCTGGCCGACACGACGCCGGTCTGGCTGACATTGGTGGTCGCGGTCAGGTCGCGGAAAAGCCCGCGCTGGTCCAGCGTGAGGCCTTCTTTGTTGAGGGTCAGCCGGTTGGGACCCATCGTCCCCATCGCCACCAGGCGCGACACGTCAGCCTCCAGTTTGATGCCGCCGATGTCCCGGTCGAGATGCAGGCTGTTCAGCAGATTTTCCGGGCCGACGAGGAAGTTCCGCCCGTAGGGCGGCGGGCTGGGCGCCGTGGAGAAAGCCGGTGACGAGGGCTGCGCCGGAGCGGGAGGCGGCTCTGGCGCGGGGGCCGGTTCGGGCGGCAGCAGATTCGCCGTGCCGGGCGGCGGAAGGTCGGTCCCGCCCGCCGCCGGGAGGTCGTCTCGGCCACGCGGCAGCAACGCTCCGGCGTAGGCCGCGGCGCGGTCAACCAGACTGACCGGCGGGGTCTGCCTGGGGTCCGCGGTGTCGCGGGTGTCACGGCCGGCGGGGTCGGTGCCGCGGATCGGGTTCATCCGGCAGTAGCCATAGCGGTTCGGCCCGTCGACGCCGCCGGCCGGGTCGGGGGCGGTCCAGCGGGTGAGCCAGGGGGCGTAGTAGCGGGCGCCGTGGTAGGTGAGGCCCGTTTCGGTGTCGCGTTCCCTGGCGGTGTAGCGGTAACGCTTGGGTAGGACGCCGGAACGGGTGAACGACAGCGCGGTGCAGCCGTAGGGGTAGTACTCCTCGTACGAGATCAGCGCACCGGCCCGGTCCAGCTCGACGGTCGCGGAGCCGAGGTGGTTCGCGTGCTGGTAGCGGACGGTGAACTCGTCGGTGGGGGTCGCGTCCGCCCCGGTGAGGCGGCGTTCGAGCAGGGCGATCCGCTGCTCGCCGTCGACGACGTGGACGGTGCAGCGGACCAGCGTCGGTGACCCGTCGGCGTCGAACGTCCGGTAGAGGTCGAAGTCGCCCAGGTAGACGCGCTCCTCGGCGGGGCGCAGCGGCTCGTCGGCCGCGGAGTAGTCGTCGGTGACCTTGCGGACGCGCTCGCCGGCGCCGTCGTAGACGTAGTAGGTGGTGCGCGGCCGGGCGCCGGCGGCGGTGACCCACTGGGTGGACGAGGTGGCGAGCTGGTCGCGGTAGTCCCACGAGTAGGCGGTGAGCCAGGGCAGGCTCATCGTGCCGCGTTCGCCGTAGGTGAAGGTCTCGGCGGGGCCGGACGCGCCGACGCCGGTCGCGGTCAGCCGGTTGCTGAACACCTGCTCGGGCTTCGCCGGCGTCGGTGCCGGCTCCAGCTGGCTCGGCTCCTGGTAGCTGAACGTGCGCCGCCAGCCGGGGTGGGCCGGGTCGGTGCCGCGGTGCTCCAGCGCGGTCAGGTTGCCGGCGGTGTCGTAGGTGTAGCGCTCGCGGTAGGTGCCGAGCGCCTGCCGGTCGGATTCGAGCGGCAGGTTGACCTGCGGCGCGTCGGTCCAGCTCGGCGACGGCTGGGGGCCGCCCCCGGACGGCAGGCCGAGGTGTTCGCGGCCGGTCGCTTCGACGAGCCGGTAGGCGGCGTCGTAGACGTAGTCGGCCGCGGCGGCGATCCGGGTGTTGAGGCGGAAGATCGTCGGCTGGGCGTCGTCGGCGAGGTGGGTGATGTTCCCGACCGGGTCGTGGACATAGGCGAGGTTCTGAACGTCGGCGCGTTCGTCCGGCGGGACCGGCCCGTCGTCGGGGAAGCCCGCCGGGGGCCGGATCGTCCGGAGGACGCGCAGCCGGAAGGTGTCCGGGTCGTAGGTGTACTCGGTGTGCACCCCGCTGCCGTAGTCGACGCGGGTGCGCTGGCCGCGCGGGTTGTAGTCGATGTTCGTGATGAGTTCGGCATCGGTGCCGACGCCGGGCGGGTCGTCGGGCACGTGGGGGCGCACCTGGGTCAGCAGGCCGGCCTCGTCGTAGGCGAACGCGATGACGGTCCCGTCGGGGTGGGTGCGCCGGACCAGGCGGTCCAGGGCGTCGAACAGCGCCGTCGACGTCCAGGTGTCGGCTTCCAGCTTGGGCTGAGGGTTCGCGGCCCAGTCGAGGACCGCGTGGTAGTCGGTGGCGAGGGTCCGGGTGGTTGCGGCGGGGTTTCCGTGCACGTCGTAGGCGTGCTCGACGCGGCCGGCGCCGTCGTGGGTCCGCCACACCTGGCCGCGCAGGTTCGACGCCTCCGGGTTGGGCGCGTCCTCGCCGTAGATCGTCTGGGTGACGGTGGCGGTCGTCGTCGCGCCCGGCGCGGCCGCCGGCTGGGTCAGCTGGGTTTCCGTCGGCCGGCGCAGCCGGTCGTAGTGGGTCGCGAGCAGGCGCTGCCCGCCGCCGTCCACCGACTCCCAGACAGCCACCAGGTGGCCGGCGGCGTCGGTGAGCCGCCAGCGCGACCCGGCCTCCAGGCTGTGTTCGGCGATGCTGTTGCCGACCAGATCGAAGGCGTGGCGGGCGACGACGCGGTCGTGCTGGCCGTCGAGCCGGTCCGGATCGCCGTCGGTGCAGTCGTCGAGCTGAAGCTGGTTTCCGTGGATGTCGAGCACGGTGTGGGTGCGCTGGACGCTGTCGATCCAGGTGAGCTGGTCCCACGCCTGGTCGCCCGCGCCGGCCGCCGTCGTGTCCGGCTCCCGGTTGTGCGCGACGGCCAGAACGGGGCGGCCCAGCGGGTCCAGGTAGGTGGCGGTTGGGGTGGCCGCGTGCCGCAGCGCCCGCCGGGCCGCCGACTGTTCGTACGGTGCGAGCGCGCCGAACTCGGCCCGCGGGTCGGCATCGGTGGCGGCCCGCCGTCGATACCAGGTCGGGGTGTAGTCGCCCGGCTCCAGTCCCGCGACGAAGCCAGCGATGTCCGCGTCCCGGGCCGGGTTGCCGCGTACGCCGGCCTCCGGGTCCGGGTCGGGGACAGGACCGGGGTCCGGGACGGTCTGGCCGGGCCGCAGCGCGGCGGTGTCGCCGGCGTCCCAGACGTGCTGGCTCCAGGGGTCGAAGGTGACCTTTTCGTAGGTGTGGTCGGGGTGCAGCGTGGCGACCGCCCGGCCGAGCGGGTCGTAGCAGAGGATCGGGCTGACGCCGACGCGAAGGTCGAACTCGAACCGGTGGGTCGGGCGGAACGCGGGCTCGTACTGGCGGACCGGCAGACTCTTGTTGTTGAGCACCACCCAGCCGGAGCAGATCCACCGGTCCGGCCGGGGCGGGGGCTGAGCGCGGTCGGGGGCGGCGGGCAGCTTCGTCTGGATCTCGCGGCCGAGGCCGTCCGAGTAGCCGAAGGCGACCCGCAACCGGCTCGGCTGGCCGGCGGCGGCCAGCTCCGGATCGGCGACGTGGCGTTCGCGGGCGATCGTCGCGACGGCGACCGGCTGGACGTCGTCGCTGTCCTTCGTCCGGTGGTAGGCGTCCAGGTCGTAGACGAACCTGGTCGTCGCGCCGCCGAGCAGCGCGCGGGCGTCGGCCGGCTGGGGGCCGGCGCCCGCGCGGCCGAGCGGGTCGGCCCAGAACGCCTCGACCGTCGCCGCGGCCAGCTC
>NZ_CAUVXP010000172.1:0-11858 GCF_963555955.1 Protofrankia sp. Cas3 | reverse complement strand
TAAGGTTAATGGCGTGTATGTCTCCGAGAATGGTGCGGGGCTGTTCGAGGACAATATCGTCAACGGCAACGGGAAAGGCGATTGGAACGTGTCGGGCGCTGACAGCACGAGGATGGTCCGTCGGTGAGAATCTCGGCTCGCCGGTTCGTGTAGCGGGGCCGTGGGCACATCTGTCGGGCGGATCGTTTGGAACGGCTGGGGGCATCGTGGGGGACGCGACACGCCGACGCGCCGGGCAGGTCCCGGCGCGCGGCGCGCGTGGCGCGGACCACGCGGCGGCCGAAGGCCGCCCTTGAAAACGTAAAGAAAATTCAGGACGACACCGTATGCCCAGGTTGGCGCCCTGTGAACAGCAGAGAGGCCGGGCGCGCCTACGGGGTGCCCGGCCTCTTCACGTCTAGCGTCAGATGCGGTTGCGGTCGAACTCCCCATCGCGGGCGCCAGCCAGGAAGGCATCCCACTCGGACGCCGTGAAGCGGAGCACAGGGCCGTTGCGGTCCTTGGAGTCACGCACGGCCATACCGCCGTCATCCAGGGGCGCAGCCTCCACGCAGTCGCCACCGTGGCCGTTGCTATGACTGCTCTTGCGCCAGCGAAGCTGGCCGTCATCCTGCGGGTTCATCCTCAATGCCTTCCATCGCACGAGCGATCAAGAGTCGCGACGTCAATTCATCGTAGGCCGACGCTCGGAGCCTATCCATCTTCTCTCGGTACAGAGCGACATCCCCCGGGCGATCAAGATAGAGACTCCCGGTGGCCTGGTCGATGTAGACGATCTCCGGGAGGTTGTCGGCATCGGAAAAGCCAAGCAGAGTGAAAGGAGTGTCCATCCCGGCATGGGCGCCTCCGGTGAACGGTAGCACCTGGATCGTGACGTTCGGTCGCGTCGACACTGTGCGTAGGTGGTCGAGCTGTGCCCGCATCACCGTCGGTCCGCCAACGACACGACGGATGACCGCTTCGTCCATCACGACCCAGAGGTCCGGAACCGGATCACCGGTCAACACGGCCTGACGGCCGAGCCGAAGCTCTATGGCGCGCTCGACATCGGGATCGGGAGGCTGCCGCGGAGCGGCTCGCATCACCGCGCGGGCGTAATCGGCCGTCTGGAGCAGCCCGGGGACCAACAACGCCTCAAACTTGGCTATCGAACTGGCCTCCGCTTCGAGCCCGACGTAGACCTCGAACCAGCGGGGCACGACGTCACCGTAGGTGTGCCACCAGCCGGCACGCCTCGTCTCCTTGGTGAGGGCAAGCAGCGCCTGTCTCTGCTCGGCGTCGTCGACCTGGTACAGGTCAAGAAGCTCTCCGACGTCGTCGCCCCGTATCGGGACAAGGCCGTTCTCCATCCGGCTGACCTTCGAGAGGCTGCAACCGAGCTGCCGTGCCGCGTCGTCGATGCCCTTCCCCGCGGCCTCGCGAAGCCTTCGCAGTTCAGCCCCGAGGCGCCGGCGCCTGATCGTCGGACCGCCCTGTACCGCCACGTGCCCGCCGTTCTCCGCGTCGGAGCTGCTGTCACAGTCCGGCACGGTACGCCATGTCTCCGGCGACGCGGCGACATGAGACCACAAATACTTGCGTAGGAGCACTTGCATGGATGCATGTGCGGGAGCACTATCACTCTCGGAGGGCGCCTTGGTGCGCAGCGGCTCACCGCCCACACAGATCGCTTCCAGCCAGGGCGCCTTCCCGAAGATCGGCTGTCTTCATCGGATGACCACCGAAAGGCCAGGCCCGGTGGGGGCAGCCACAGCGCACGCGTGACGAGGTGGTGGAACGGGTGAGGGTAGAACCACCAGCGATCTACTTAGTTGTACGGCTGGAGGATCGTCTGGCCTGGCGGGTTGACGGCTTCGTCAGGTCCGCACCGAGGACCCCCCGAAAGATCTTCGGCCGGAACAGCGAGCCGCGCATGCGGCAGGCCAAGCGGCCATGCGCAACAGAATGCTTGCCGCCGTTCACGCCACACTCAGCGAGCTACGAACATCCACGTCGTCTGTCGATGAACCAGCTGTGAGGAGAGCGTTATGACGACCGCTACGTTGTCGGCGACCGTAGCCCCACGGTTCCTGTGGCTAGAGATCACCGGCCGTTGCCAGCTAACCTGTGTGCACTGCTCGGCCGAGTCGTCGCCGCTGGGCAGCCACGGAACGATGACGATCGTAGACTGGCAACGTGTGATTGACAGCGCTGTGGAGCAGGGCGTGGACATGGTGCAGTTCATCGGCGGCGAACCAACTATTCACCCGGGGTTCTCGCAGCTGGTGAGCTATGCGCTGGCGGGCGGTCTTCAGGTCGAGGTGTACACGAACCTTCTCAATGTTCCGGCGCGGCTGTGGGAGATATTGAGCCAGCCGGGCGTGCGGCTGGCTACCAGCTACTACAGTGATGACCCGGTCCAGCATGATGCGGTTACCGCTCGACGGGGAAGTCATAGGCGGACGCGTACGAATATCAGTGAAGCGGTACGCCGGGGGATACCGCTGCGGGTGGGTGTCATCGGCATAGCCGACGGCCAGCGGGTCAAGGAGGCGCAAGCGGAGCTGACCGCCATGGGAGTGACCGATGTCGGTTACGACCGGATGCGGGCCTTCGGCCGCGGAGCCGCCGTGACTGACGAGACCGACACCTGCGGACATTGCGGCCACGGCGCGGCGGCTATCGGTCCAGATGGCATGGTATCACCGTGTGTGTTCACCCGGCATGTTGTGGCCGGTAACGTGAAACAGACACCGCTGGCCGCGGTGGTCGCTGGAGACGTCTTCCAGGAAGAGGTGGCACGACTGGACGCAATCCGGCGTGATCAGGAGATCACCGCATGCTCGCCGCCAGAGGTACGA
Organism: Protofrankia sp. Cas3; assembly: GCF_963555955.1. Classification (NCBI taxonomy): domain Bacteria; kingdom Bacillati; phylum Actinomycetota; class Actinomycetes; order Frankiales; family Frankiaceae; genus Protofrankia; species Protofrankia sp. Cas3. Next base: position 9,018 of record NZ_CAUVXP010000172.1, on the reverse strand, counting down.
TGCGGACCCAAGTCGAGCTGCCAGCCGTCATGCACGCCCTCATGTAGTCCGATGAGGTCGAGTTGCAAGCCCAAGAACGAGAAGTAGGTCGTGCGGTGAGAGCGCGGTGGTTGCCTGTGCGCGTCGACGATGACGACGGGTGGCTGAGTTGCCTTTTCGCCGAGGGAGCCAAGCGGCTGGGGGCGGCACCGTGCGGTGAACCCACGCCCAGCGCATCGGGCGACAATATCGGCGGCCCGGTGCTCCACAACGGTGAGCAGGTATGGCTGAGGGTCGCGCCGTACAACGAGAGCGCGATGGACATGAGCGCCTGGACCGGTACGCGTGACGCGGGCCGATTGACCGGCATCCGCAAGCCTCTGTTGATCGACAGTACCGAGTGGGTACACATGAACCCGGTACCGATTCCGGTGTGGGCCGGGTTGATGACCCTTGTCACCGATGACGTCGCCGCTCCCGGTGACCAGTATCTCGCAGAGCCGCTCACTCTGTCGTCGGAGTGGCTGCATGATCTACGTGCCTCGCTGGAGGCCCTAGCGGCCCATCCGACAGGGCGGGCTTTCTGGGCTCATAGCGCTGAGCGGTACGGGTACCTCCTGCACGCCGTCTACGGTCGTGCGCTCCCCGCGGATATTGAACCGGCATGGGGACGAACCGAGCATCTTGACCTGCACTGGGGCAACGTCACAGTGCCGTCCCTGACAATCATCGATTGGGAGCACTGGGGGGCCGGCGTCGCCGGCTACGGGGCTGCGCGTCTCTACTGCACCGCGCTTGCTGTCCCGACCGTGGCCGACCAACTGTACGGCGCCTTCGCGGATGTGCTGGACAGTCCATCCGGCCGATACGCACAGTTGGTCGCGGCAGCGGACATTCTGATCAATGTGGCCTACTATGAAGATTCCGTTGATCTCTGCCCTGCTTTGCACGACCTGGCTAGAAAGATCATGGGATAGAGGCCGCCCCCTCCTCAACATCCAAATAAAGATCGTGGACAACCGGCGGGGCGAACCCCTACGGCTCGCTCTGACCGGAACCCTTGACCACACCGAAGCCCTGAACGCGACCGAACCCGCGCACCCGCAAGAGCGGGCGCCATGGGCACTCCTACAGGCCGAGGTGGCGGGCGATGAGCATCTTCTGGACCTCGCTGGTGCCTTCCCCGATCTCCAGGATCTTGCTGTCCCGCCAGTGCCGGGCGACGGGGTACTCGTTCATGAAGCCGTAGCCGCCGTGGATCTGGGTTGCCTCACGGGCGTTGGTCACCGCGGCCTCGCTGCTGACCAGCTTCGCGATCGCGGCCTCCTTCTTGAACGGGCGGCCGGTGGCCATCCGGGCGGCCGCGTCGTAGTAGGCGGTGCGGGCGACGTGGGTACGCGCCTCCATCTCGGCAATCTTGAAGGAGATCGCCTGGTTGGCGCCGATCGGCCGGCCGAAGGCGTGGCGGGTCCGGGCGTAGGCCACCGATTCCTCGACGCAGGCCTGGGCGAGGCCGACGGCCAGTGCCGCGATGGCGATGCGGCCTTCGTCGAGGATGGACAGGAAGTTCGCGTAGCCGCGGCCCCGTTCGCCGAGCAGGTTGGCCTCGGGTACCCGTACGTCGACGAGCGTGAGCGGGTGGGTGTCGCTGGCATGCCAGCCGACCTTGGAGTACGCCGGTTCCGCGGTGAAGCCGGGGGTCGGGACCGGCACGACAATGGTGCTGATCTCCTTATTCCCGGCCGCGGTGGTGCCGGTGACGGCGGTGACCGTGACGAGCCGGGTGATGTCGGTACCGGAGTTGGTGATGAACGCCTTGGCGCCGTTGAGCACCCAGGTGTCGTCGTCGAGGCGTGCGGTGGTGCGGGTGCCGCCGGCGTCGCTGCCCGCCTCGGGCTCGGTCAGCCCGAACGCGCCGAGGGCCTCGCCCGAGCACAGCATGGGCAGCCATTGCTGTTTCTGGTCCTGCGTGCCGAACCGGTAGATCGGCATCGCGCCGAGTGAGCAGCCGGCCTCCAGCGTGATCGCTACCGACGAGTCGACCCGGGCGAGTTCCTCGATGGCCAGGCAGAGGGTGAAGAAGTCGCCGCCCATCCCGCCGTAGGACTCGGGGAAGGGCAGTCCGAACAGGCCCATCGTGGCCATGGCGGCGACGACCTCGTAGGGGAAGGTCTTGTTCTCGTCGTGTTGGGCGGCGACCGGGGCGACGACCTCGCGGGCAAACTCGGCGACGGTGCGGCGCAGGGATTCCTGCTCGTCGGTGAGGCGGGTGTCAGGCATCGGGTGTCTCCTGCGGGTCCTGCGGGTCCTGCGGGCCGGGGATGAGTGCGTCGGCCTCCACGACGGCGAGGACCTGGTCGAGGGTGACCTGTTCGCCGGTGTGTGCGAACAGGTCTGTGACGTGGCCGTCCCGCGGGGCGGCGAGGGTGTGTTCCATCTTCATCGCCTCGACGATGATCAGTGGCTGGCCGGCGGTGACCTGTTCTCCGGCGGTGACGTGAACGGCGATGACGGTGCCGGGCATCGGGCTGCAGACCTCGGCGGCGCCGGCCGATCCCGCTCCTGTGTGGGCGGCGGGGTCGGCCTCGACGATCCGCCAGGCGGCTCCGTCGGCGCCGAGCCAGCGGGTCGCCCCGTCGCGGGCGTACCACCAGCGTCGGCTCCGCCCGCCGACGGTGATCAGCAGTTCGCTGCCGTCGTCGGCGAGGGTGCGTACCGCGGCGGTCCGGGGTTCCCCGGTCGCGGCGGGCTCGCCGGTGACGTTGACGTTGACGGTGACGGTGACGGTGGCGGTGGCGGCTGTCGGGGTGCCGGTCACGGTGACCTCGGCGATGCCGCCGCCGGGCAGTGCCGGCCGCCAGACCAGGGGAGCCGGGACACCGCCGACCCGCCAGCCGCTGGGCACGTCCCAGGGGTCGATCACCGGGCCGGCCGGCTGCGCCTCGGCGAGCCGCGCCAACCCGTAGGCCGCCAGCGCGTGGGCCGGGAGCGCACCGGCCGGGAGGTCAGCGTCGCCGAGGCCGTCGAGCTCGCGTTCGACCAGACCGGTGTCGAGGCGTCCGGCGGCCACGTCGGGGTGGGCGAGCAGCGCCCGGAGGAAGGCGATGTTGGTCGTGACGCCGAGGACGGCGGTGCGGGCGAGGGCGGCGTGCAGGCGGGTACGCGCGGCCGCCCGGTCCGGCCCCCAGGCGATCACCTTGGCGAGCATCGGGTCGTAGTCGGTTCCCACCCGCTGCCCGTGGCTGAGGCCCGAGTCGACGCGCACGCCATCGCCGTCGGGTTCGCGCATCAGCAGGACGGTGCCGCCGGTCGGGAGGAAGCCGCGGGCCGGGTCCTCGGCGTAGACCCGCGCCTCGATCGCGTGCCCGGTCAGGGCGATGTTCTGCTGGGAGGTGGTCAGCGGCCGGCCCGCGGCGATCCGGATCTGTTCGGCGACCAGGTCGATCCCGGTGATCATCTCGGTGACCGGATGTTCGACCTGCAGCCGGGTGTTCATCTCCATGAAGAAGAAGTGCGCCGGGTCGTCGGCGCCGACGATGAACTCCACGGTGCCCGCGCCGGTGTAGCCCACGGCGCGGGCGACCTCGACCGCGGCCGCGCCGATGCGGTCCCGGGTCGCGACGTCGAGCAGCACCGACGGCGCCTCCTCGATGATCTTCTGGTGGCGGCGTTGCAGGCTGCACTCGCGTTCGCCGAGGTGGACGACGGCGCCGTGGGCGTCGGCGAGGATCTGCACCTCGATGTGCCGTGGGCGGTGGACGAACCGTTCGAGGAACAGGGTGTCGTCGCCGAAGGACGCGGCCGCCTGTCGGCGGGCGGCGGCGAGTTCACCGCGCAACGCGGCCGGTTCGGTGACCAGGCGCATCCCTTTCCCACCCCCACCGGCGGACGGTTTGATCAGCACGGGGTAGCCGACCTCGGCCGCGGCGGCGACCAGGTCGGTGTCGCTCATCCCCGGTTCGGTGCGACCCGGTACCACCGGGACACCAGCGGCGGCGACGGTCTGCTTGGCGCGGATCTTGTCGCCCATCACCGCCACGGCGTGCGCGGACGGCCCGATGAAGACCAGGCCCGCCTGCGCGCAGGCGCGCACGAACGCGACGTTCTCGGACAGGAAGCCGTACCCGGGATGGACCGCCCGGGCGCCGGTGAGCCGGGCCGCGTCGAGCAGCGCCGGGATCGACAGGTAGGACAGTCGGGCGGGCGCCGGGCCGATGTGGACCGCCTCGTCGGCCTCGCGCACATGCCGGGCGTCGGCGTCGGCGTCGCTGTAGACGGCGACCGAGCCTATGCCCAGCGCCCGCAGTGTACGGATCACGCGGACCGCGATCTCACCGCGGTTGGCGACCAGCACGGTGTCGAACAGGGTGGTGTCACCGCTTGTGGTGTCGCAGAGGGAGGCTGGCATCGCGCTCACATCCGGAAGACGCCGTAGCGGACAGGTTCCAGCGGCGCGTTCGCCGCCACCGACAGGGCCAATCCCAGCACCGTGCGGGTGTCGAGCGGGTCGATCACGCCGTCGTCCCACAGCCGGGCGGTCGAGTAGAAGGGGTGACCCTGACGGTCGTACTGCGCGCGGATCGGCGCGGTGAACGCCTCCTCGTCCGCGGTCTGCCCGTGCACACCCCGGGTCTCCTGCTGCTCGCGTCGCACGGTCGCCAGCACCGAGGCGGCCTGCTCGCCGCCCATCACCGAGATCCGCGCGTTCGGCCACATCCACAGGAACCGTGGTGAGTAGGCCCGGCCGCACATCGAGTAGTTACCGGCGCCGAACGACCCGCCGATCACAACGGTGAACTTCGGGACCCGCGCGCAGGCGACGGCGGTGACCATTTTGGCGCCGTGCTTGGCGATCCCGCCGGCCTCGAACTCCCGGCCGACCATGAAGCCGGTGATGTTCTGCAGGAACAGCAGTGGGATTCTGCGCTGGTCGCACAGCTCGATGAAGTGCGCGCCCTTGAGGGCGGACTCGCTGAACAGCACGCCGTTGTTCGCCACGATGCCGACCGGGTGGCCGTGCAGCCGGGCGGTGCCGGTGACCAGCGTCGGGCCGTACTCGCGTTTGAATTCGGCGAACCGGCTCCCGTCGACGATCCGGGCGATGACCTCGCGGACGTCGTAGGGGATGCGGCTGTCGGTGGGTACGACCGCGTACAGCTGTGCCGGGTCGGCGGCCGGCTCGTCGGTAGGGGCGACATCCCAGGGCCGGGGGGCGCGCGGCGCGAGGCTGGCCACGATCGCCCGCACCCGGCGCAGCGCGTCGGCGTCGTCGTCGGCCAGGTGATCGGTGACTCCGGAGACCTTGCTGTGCAACAACCCGCCACCGAGGTCCTCCGCCGATACGATCTCCCCGGTCGCGGCCCGCACCAGCGGCGGACCGCCCAGGAAGATCGTCCCCTGGTCCCGGACGATGACGGCCTCGTCGCTCATCGCCGGGACGTAGGCGCCACCGGCCGTGCACGAGCCGAGGACCGCGGCGATCTGCGCGATACCGGCCGCCGACATCGTCGCCTGGTTGTAGAAGATCCTCCCGAAGTGCTCGCGGTCGGGGAACACCTCGTCCTGCAGCGGGAGGAACGCCCCCCCGGAGTCGACGAGGTAGACACACGGCAGCCGGTTGTGCAGTGCCACCTCCTGTGCCCGCAGGTGCTTTTTGACGGTGACGGGGTAGTAGGTGCCGCCCTTGACCGTGGCGTCGTTCGCCACCACCACGCACTCACGCCCGGACACCCGTCCGACACCGGTGATGATCCCCGCGCCCGGCGCCTCGTCGCCGTACATGCCGTTGGCGGCCAGCGGCGAGAGTTCCAGGAACGGGCTGCCGCGGTCGAGCAGGGTGTCGATCCGGTCCCGGGGCAGCAGCTTGCCCCGGCTCACATGGCGCAGTCGGGCCTGCTCCGACCCGCCCCGCGCGGTCGAGCTCAGCGCGGACCGTAGCTGGGCGACGAGCGCCTGGTGCGCCGCCGTGCTGGCGACGGCCTGTTCGCTCGCGGTGTCGACGCGGGCCGCCAGCCGGGGGCCGGTCATGAGGTCCTCCCGAGACAGATGACGATTCATGATCTACATCAAGGATGTTAAGGATCACTAACAACGGCTGTCACGCTAGCACGGGCATATCCGCCGCGGAAGGTGTCCGTTTCGGGGTCATGGCATACTGTGAGGGGATGTAGTGAGGTCGCTACCTCGTCCCACTTTTGCCTCGCAGTCGCCTCGCAGTCGCTCCACCGTTGTCCAGAGCGTTGAAAGTTAGGATCTCCTCACATCGGCAGGGACGAATCGTCCGACGATCGTGATCTTTCGCGCGGGCAGCGAGGACCACGGGTGTCTGCGGCAACCGCTCGCCCCGGGTCGGCTCGGCCCTCCTCCCGTCGGGAGGACATCCTGCGGGAGGCTGCGCGGCTGTTCGCCACCCACGGATTCCACGGGGTGAGCATCGAACAGCTCGGCGCCGCCGTCGGCATCAGTGGTCCGGGTATCTACCGGCACTTCCCCAGCAAAAGCGCCATCCTCGCGGCGATGCTCGTCGGCATCAGCGAACGGCTCCACGCCGACGGCGCGGCAGCGGTGCGTACGAGCCGGACCCCGCACGACGCACTCGAACGTCTGATCACACTGCACATCGCGTTCGCCCTCGACGAGCCGTACCTCATCACCGTCCAGGATCGCGACCTCGCCAACCTCCCACGGCCCGACGACCACCGCGTCCGCCGGCTGCAGCGCGCCTACGTCGAGATATGGGCGTCGGTCCTGCGTCAGATCGACTGCCGCCTCGGCGTCGCGGAGAGCCGCGCGCGGGCGCATGCATTGTTCGGACTGCTGAATTCCACTCCACACAGCGCCACCGAGGTGGACCGCGAGACGATGGCGGGCATTCTGCGGGACATGAGTCTGCGGGCAGCCCGTGGCGACGACCGCTGACCGCTGACCGACCTTCGGACATGAGGGCGCCGGCGAGATCTCGGACGGAGCCATCGCGCGACGGTCCCAGTTCATCGAGGCAAACCGGAACATCGCCTTCCTCGACCTCATCCGAGCGTGATCGGTTCTGATCACATGGTGGTGGCGCGATTCTGCGGAGTGCTACTTCCGGTTTTTACGTACTGTTCGCCGCAGTTGTACGCGGCGAGCGTGAGCTGAACAAATCCGTTGTCGTCGGCGACGAGCGAGCACAGGAGACACCCCAAGGCAGGGCGGGTTCAAACGGTTATAGCGACGCTCCAATAGGATGATCTCGGTAGCGTCGACAGGCTGGATGGTGGAGGGGAGTTTCCCGCTCGCCGTGCCGGGTGGGTGGGGTCTGATGGCCGGCGCGACGGTGGTCTCAACATTCGGTAGAAAACCTGGATCGTCGGCCGGGCGTGAGATCCCCCGACTCGGGGCTTGCGGTTATGCCGCGTGGGTGTCGGTGCCGCGCAGGATGTACAGGTCGTCGCCGAAGCCGGCAGAGATCTGGATGTGGCCGCCGAGGGCCTGGACGTAGCGGGCGATAGCCTCGACGGTGGAGACCTCGCCGCGTTCGATCTGGGAGACCCGGCTCTTGGTGACGCCCATCCGTTCCGCGACGCCCACGGGGATATCCCCTTGGCCTTGTCGAGAGAGGAACCCGGGTGTGGGTCGAGGTGGGTGCTGGCACTATGTGGGCGTGCCTGATCTATTGTGGGATGACGTCAGGGAATGGTTTGACCCGGAGGAGAATGGGTCGCTGCCGGACGTGCATGTGCCGGACACGACGATCGCCGACTGGCAGGCCGTCGTGGATCTTGTCCGGTCCCGGGGGTGGACTTACCAGTATTCGGTGGACGGGCGGGTGGTTCGGTTGCCGCACCGGGTCGAGGACATGCTGAATCGGCGTAATGGGCGGGCTGGGATGTTGAAGGTTTGGCTCGCATCGGACGTTCTTGCGATTTTTCGACCGTACGTGCTCGAGCGGATCGACTTCGATGTTGATCTGCGGCAATTGCAGGGTCAGGATCGGCTGGACGTGTTGTGCCAGTTCATGCGGGCGATCGGCCGCGCACTCGGCAAGCCGGTGGTGCTGACCCCTGAGGGCTGTGACACCGTGCCGCTGATCGGATACGAGTTGCGATCTGACTGTGTAGTGGTGCTGGCCGGGGTTTGGTCAAGTGGTAGCGGCGACGTGGTGGGCTGACCGGGGCTGGAACGGGGGCGGCCTCAATAGGTCAGTGCACCACGTATGAATCAGGTCACAGATCGGATCTGATACAACGCGGTTCGCTGACAAGGAGGCCGAGTGCGCGGCGTGGCATTGACCCAGCTGGATCGCGAGAACATCTCCCGTGGGATTGCGGAGGGGTTGTCGGGACCACAGATCGCGGCGAGGTTGGGAAGAGACCGTTCCGTGGTCTACCGGGAGATAAATCGTTGTGGTGGCCGCAACGAATACCGTGCGGTCGAGGCGCAGGAACGCGCCGCCGTCCAGGCACGCCGGCCGAAGCCGCACAAGCTTGCCGTGTGCGCCCGGCTGCACGACGCTGTCGCCGAGGGCTTGGCGAAGAAGTGGTCACCCGAGCAGGTCGCGAACCGTCTCAAGATCGACCACCCGGACGACCCGGAGATGCGCGTGTCCCACGAGACGATCTACCAGACGCTGTACCTGCAGGCCCGTGGCGAGCTCCGGACCGAGCTGAAGATCACACTTCGGTCCGGTCGGGCGCGCAGGCGCCCGTCCGGGTCGCTTTCTCCTGCGCCCCAGGCAATCCCGGGCATGATCAACATCAGCGAGCGACCGCCCGAGGCCGCCGACCGAGCCGTCCCCGGCCACCTCGAAGGCGATCTGATCATCGGCAAGGGCGGCAAGAGCCAGATCGCGACCCTCGTCGACCGGAACACCCGGTTCACCCTGCTGGTCAGGATCCCGTACGACCGCACCGCCGAGCGTGTCGCCATCCAGCTCGGTCAGAAGATCAAAACACTCCCGGCCGATATTGTCCGGTCGCTCACCTGGGACCAGGGGAGGGAGATGGCCGCACACGCCAAATTCACCCTCGCGACAAGCGTTCCGGTCTATTTCGCCGACCC
>NZ_CAUVXP010000171.1:0-12052 GCF_963555955.1 Protofrankia sp. Cas3 | reverse complement strand
GACTGCATGGCGGCGAGATTGTTCAACGACATCGCCAGGTTGGGCAGGAACGCGCCCCGGTCGACCTCGACGAGCTGCCGGCGCAGCTCAACCGCGTCGATCGCGGTCGCCAACGCCTCCGCCCGCAGACCGGCCTCAGACTGCATGGCGGCGAGATTGTTCAACGACGCCGCCAGGTCGGGCAGGAACGCGCCCGGGTCGACCACGGCGAGCTGCCGGTAACGCTCAACCGCCTGGGTCGCGGTCGCCAGCGCCTCCGCCCGCAGACCGGCCTCAGACTGCATGATGGCGAGATTGTTCAACGACATCGCAAGATCGGGCAGGAACGCGCCCGGATTGACCTCGGCGAGCTGCCGGTAGATCTCAACCGCCTGGGTCGCGGTCGCCAACGCCTCCGTGCGTCCCCCGGCCTCGGACTGCCGGATGGCGAGTGTGTTGAGACTGGTGGCCCGCGCCGCGGTCCTTTCCTCATCAGCGCTGAGCGGGATGTCGCTTTCTTGGCTGCGTTGGGCGGCCAGCAGAGCGAGGGGACGCAGGGTGGCGTGCCCGAGGGGGAGGGAGCGGGCGAGGTCGGCGAGTGGCAGTGGGCTGTCGGGACGTGCCGCCAGGCGCAGGAGGCCGCGGAGGAACGGGTCTCCCTGCGCGGCCGCGAGGACGAGTCCCGGCTCCCAGAGCCCGTCGATGTTGTCGAGAGCGAGGTCGGTGAGGCGCTGGGCGATGTCGGGGGCGGTGTCGGCGGCGCGGGCGAGGGTGATGCACGCGCGGAGCCGTTCGCGGGCGTTGGCGTCCTTGAGGTGTCGCACCAGCGCGGGTGTGCCGTCCGGGGCGTCCTGGCTGCCAAAGGCGTCGGCGTCGGCCGCGAGGGTGGTGAGGGTGAGGTAGTCGCCGACCGGGTCGGGACGCAGGGAGACGGCGCCGTCGTCGGGGTCGGCGGGCAGCAGCAGGCGGAGGATCTCGACGAGTTCGCCGCGAAGCCGGGAATCCTCGTCGAGGACCTTGGTGTGCGCGAGGACCGGGTCGATCCGGTCCGCTGTCGGGGCCAGCAGGTGGACCCCGGCGCCGGCCGCGCGCAGGACGTCCACCGTGGGGACACGGTTTCCGAACCGGGCGCTGTAGGCATCTTTCCAGTAACGGAACTCGTGGCCAAGGATCTCCTCGTACAGCTCCTCCTGGGTGGAGGGCAGGTCGGTCGTGCTCCGGGCCGCAAGCCAGGCGAGCATCACCAGGTCGAGCGTGGTCCATTCGCCCTGCGACGGCGGGTCGGGCAGACCGCGGTCGGGAGGTGGCCCGGCGGTGCGGCGGGCCGCGAAGGCCGTCAGCGCCCGACGGAAGACCCGGGTGGGGCTGGGATGCCGGTCCGGCAGCTCTACTCCGCCCTGCCAGGGCCGGGTGGTGAACCGGTGGCCGTCGCGTGTGAGCGTGGGTCGGATGTCCTCATCCCACCAGGCGGAGACGGCCCGGGCGCCCAGCAGCAGGCAGGTCGGCCCGCCAGGACGGGCTGCGACCGCCCGTGCCACCGCGACGATCTCGTCGGCGCGGGCGGCTTCGGCGTAGTCGACGGCGATCGCAACCGGACACACCACCGTGCCAAGCCAGTCGAGACTAGCCTCGGGAAGATCCCGGCGCAGGAAACCTGCATACCAGCCGGCCGACGCAAGCCGGGCGGTCAGCTCCGCAAGCAGATGGGTCTTCCCCGCACCACCGACACCGTGCACGATCACGATCCGGATCCGCCCAGGCTGCCGGTCGGGTGCCTGGGCCCAGTCGAGGAGAGCGTCGAGTTCGTCCCGGCTCTGGAACGGGACGATGTTGTTCCGTGCGCGCACCGAGGCCAGCGGGCCGTCCTCGTCGTCGGGTTCCTCATACGGCGCCGCGAGCGGGTAGACCCGTGGTTCCCCCGCTGTCGGCAGCACATCCACCGCCTGCCAGCCGAGGCCGACGTCAACACCGGTCGACCATGTCCAGCCACCGCCGGTGAGCATCCCGGCCCCCGCAGCCAGAGCCGCGGCGAACGTCACCGGGCCGGCCGTGTCAGCCTGCTGCATCCGGCCGGTGCGCCTGCGGGCGGCAGCGGTGATATCCAGGGCGGCAAAAGCTCCCCCCTGGCCGATGCCGGCCCGCAGGTCGCTGACGATGTCACCGGGTGCCTCCGTGAGAACAACCCGCTGGAAGCGGTCGTCACGGCGGTAGTCGGGGTCCGCGCGGCCGGCCCAGTCGCCGCCGAGCCACACCACCAGCACGGCGTGGGAAGCCCGACCGGACATCACCTCGGGCATCGCATCAGACGCCGTCTCCGACCCGGCCAGGTCGAGGATGACCACGAGGGGATGCAACCCGGCATGCAGGCATGCACCCGCCGCGGTGACGGCAAGATCAAGACAGGTGCCCTGACCCGGGCGCAGCAGCACCTGATCGGGCGGACGGATCGTCTGCACCCCCGGCTGGGACGACGCCGGCTCGTCGACATAGTCGATCCCCAGCAGCGCAAACGCGTCGTAGATCCGCTGCAGCCGGGTGAACGCCGGCTCAGCAGAACGGCCAGGGATACCGGGCAGCATCCGGGCAACCCAGTCCGGCTGGACATACTGAACCAGCGCGCCAGGCGCGTCCGCGCGCCGCCACCGCGGCCAGCCGGTCACGTGGCCACCACCCCGACCACGTCCTCGCAGCGCACGGCATCCCACCGCGGGACGTTCACCGCCTCGACACCCACCTCGTACAGACCCGGCTCCATCGCCGGAAGCAACCCGGCCCAACCGTCCGCCCCCGCCGACAGCGGATACCGCGTCCAGGCCGCCCCGTCCCCCGTCGGCCGGATCCGCACCCAGGCAGCCGTCTGCTCATCGGCCTCGGCGCGATGCAGGACCGCCCGGACCGGCACCGGACACCCCGCCGGCACCAACTCGTCCAGGTCCAAGCCCAGCCACGGCCGGTGCGGGCTGTCACCTTCCCGCACCGGCCCCAACGACTCACCGGAGAACTCCCGCAGCGTCTCCACCACCACCCCGGTCGAGGGAAGACGAAGATGCCGGCTGCCCACCGCCCGCCAAGCGCTCCGCCGACCGTCGAGCTCGATCGGAATCGCCGCGATCGCGGGCACGGTGGCATCCCCGGCCCAACCCGCGTTCGGCAACCACTCCGCATCCTGCTTGCTGACCGTGACCTGCGCGCCGTCCCACACCGCCCGCCCGTGCGTGGCATGACCCCGGGCAAACACCGGAACCACCTCGGGCGCCCGCCCCGACGGGATCGCCGCCCACTCCCGCTCGATCTCCAGGTGGGTCTGGAACGCCGCCGTGGCCTTCCCCGCGAACCCGGGCAGCGGAAGCTGGTAGGGATACAGCGGCTGGCCCGTCGCCGAGTCGAGCACCACCGGATAGCGCGGTAGCAGCTCGAACGCCGACGGCCACCCGCCGAGCACCTCGGCCGCCCCCGGCACCGCGAACCCGCCCACCCGCGGGCAGTTCACCAGCCAGTCGAGCGCTTTCGGGGCTCCGCGATGGGGTGTTCCCAACGTCACCAGCGCCCGGCACACCTCCCAGCCACCCAGCGGGCCAAGCCAGTAGCGGGCGACCAGCCCACCCATCGAATGCGCGACCACAATCACCCGGTCGCGGCGAGCCGACGCGGAAAGATCCGCAAGGCGGGCCGTGACCTCGGCATCCAGGCGCTGCGCGGCATGCTCGATGGACCGGCGGAAATCGTAGGGGAACACGACCACGTCAGCCGCCAGGTCACGGCGGCCCGGAGAATCACCCGGGTCGACGCGCACACCCTCGAAACCATTCTCGATATTGGCCGTCAGCCGGCCCAAGCTGTGGACGACGCCCAGCCACGGCATCACCCCGGCCGGCGCCGCCCCGACCGGAACGAGATCAGGATGTTCGGACAGGCTCAATCGGGCCGGGTCCGCCAGCGTCGCGGCAATCTGCGCCGCGTTCACGTTCCACCGAGGCCCCCCGGGCGCCGCCAACCGGCTGCCCGCGATCCCGGGAACCACCATCACCAGATGCCCAAGACGCACCGCGCCGCACCCCCCGATGCCCAACCTGCCTATAGCGACCATTGGGTCACCGTAGGAAGAACCGTACCCGACCACACATCACACGACAGCGCCGGCGCCCCCGCATCACGGGCGGCGGCAATCCCATGGATCGCCGGTCGGCCTCTCGTCCTGCACCCGCCCACTCATCGGCCGAAGGACACATGCGCCGAACTCCGAAAAAGATCATATATGCGACGAATACGATCGATTCCGCCGGGATATCGGCATCCACCCGGCTTGCGATTCCGGCCGGATCGTCCCGGCGATGAACACGGCCTCGGCGCGGTCGCGGAACTGACGGAGGCTGACCGCCCCACAATTGACCATGGTTGAGGTGATCTCGGCGCCGATCGCAAGGAGAACAACGTCGACGAAGGGGCCAGCGTAAACGTAAGGGAACGTGGGACGGAACCGGTCAGGTGCTTCCCGGGACAGCGGCGGGCTGTCCGTCGAACAGAGCGCGCAGGTAGGTCAGGGCCTGGGACGCGGCAGCGTGGGCGTCCAAGCCGGTGTCCACCGGGCTTTCGACCATGACGGGGCCGCCATAGCCGGCCTCAGCCAGATCCGCGAGAAGCAACCGGTGGTCCAGGATGCCGGTGTGCCCGGGCCACCCCCGACGGACGGGGCTTCCGCCGCTGGGCGGGTCGGCGAGCGGCTCCAGCACGGTGATCACCGTCCGCGGAAACCCACGGCGGCGGCGACATCGGCCACCACCAGCGGGTCGGTGACCGCCAGACCGAGACCCCGCAGGGACAACGACGGGATCATCGACCCTCCTCCAGCACGGCCAGACTGGCGAGGGCGCGGGCGGTGTCGGGGTCGGCAGGGGTGGTCAGGAAGGCCTGGAGGATCTCAGCCGCGACGGTCGCGGTGACCAGCCGGTAGGACAGCACGCAGATGTTCGCGTCGTGCCAGCGCCTCGACCCGGCAGCGGTGACCGCGTCGCCGCATAACGCCGCCCGCACCCCGGGGATCTTGTTCGCGGCGATCGACACCCCGGTGCCGGTGAAGCACAACAGCACACCCGCGTCGACCCGCCGGTCGACGACGGCGCGGCCGACCAGCGCCGCCGCGTGGAAAATCCGCGCGCGCTCGAAAAATCCGCGGACGGTACCTGTGGCCGATAATTAAAAATCAAACATGGTGTTCATCACATACGCACCCGAGGATAACGATCCGTGAGTCGACTCTGTACGTTTCTTACAGTCACACGGCAAGCCGCCGACAGCAGAGAGACCCCCGCAGGGCCGCACAGCTCCGCTGTTTCATGTCTCAACGCCGGAGATACGTCCCGGTTCCCCGAACGTCCCTGACCGTGGTGCGGGTTTCGCACACATGAGACCAATCATCCATCGGTTTGCGGGACGGATGTGACGTCTCGATTTCACTGCCCGTCCGTGACTGAGAACGAAAATATTTCATCGATGTCCGCCTCAAGGGGAACCGCTTCTACAACCGCATCAACATTGAGGGGTCCGTAAATGTGCGGAAATGGATCCTTCCATCCGGATACGTGCTCGTACCTGATTTCTGGCGTGACGCGACTTACGTCGATAATCAGGAGCAGCAGGTTTCGGTCTCCCTTGTAGATCATATTTGCGACCGGAGCTACTTGATGAGACTCACTGGCATGAATGAATCCTTGGTCGTCCAGCGACCTGCCTCGTGTCGATATTCGATACTCGCCGTGGAGTTTCGCATGCTTCCAGTCGGCGGCGGCTGCAATGTGGTAAATTTTCTTCATTCAGTCTACTCCTGATATTTCGACCGTCTGGGCGATAAACCGATTGACAGCTGGATCATTCCCATGATATCCGTGGAGGCGACGCCGAAGGTCGCCGATGTAATGGACGATGCGAGTAGAGCGGAGTTTCGTCGCGAGATTCAGCGCGTCGAGGCCCGTGCCACATGCTTGATCCAGATCGGTTTCAATGTATGTGGTCGCGAGTACAGCGGTGTTGAAGGCACGCGCGCGGGTGAGGTTATCACTCATGGTGACCGCTCTCAGGGAATACATCCTGGCCTGGTCCCAGTCCTTCAGATCACGCAGACAGTGTGCAAACCTGGCCGCAAGGTATCGTTCATCGAAGTAGCGCAACCACGCCGGGGATTCCGCCGCATCCGAGCGCATGAAGGCCTGTTCGGATTGACGGGACCGCCTGCCGCGGCCGTTGGACGGACGCTAATCAAGATCGGAACAGCCGGGCGGGCGGTCACCGGCCACCGTGTGGACGGGAGCGCCCCGGTCCGCCGCCGCCCAGGCGGCCACGCACGCCGCCCGAAGGGCGTCCAGACCGTCGGTACCGCCAGCCCGGGTCGCCGGTCTGGCTCCGCGCCAGGTCAGCGTCGAATCACGCACCTGCGCGACCCAGCCGCCGCACACCGCCACCACATCGTCGCAGTGTGGGTTGCCGTCCACGTCCGCCCCCTGCGGCGGTACCCCGTCAACCTGGGCCCTGCCCACTGTCACCACGACACCCGGGTGGCACGCAAGCAGGCCACGCAGGTCGGCGGCGAGATACGTCGGCCGGTGGCGCGCCTGCGCCCGCAGGAGCTCAGCCGGGGCGGCCACCCCGGTGAGCACCAGCAGGGACGGCGTGCCCGACCGGACGGCGGACTCGATGTCGGTGTCGAGACGGTCGCCGACGATCAGCGGAAACCTGGCCCCGCTCCGGCGGACCGACTCCTCGTGCATCGCACGCTCAGGCTTTCCGGTCACCATCGGATCGCAGCCGGTGGCGGTGCGCAGCATCGCGACCAGCGAACCGTTGCCGGGCATCAGGCCACGCTCGGTCGGCACCGTCGCATCGACATTGCTCGCGACCCAGAACGCGCCGGCCCGGATCGCGAGTGCGGCCTCGGCGAGCCTGGCGTAGTCAAGATCTGGATCAAAGCCCTGGACGACGGCGACGGGTTGCTCCCCGGCGGTCGTCACCGGCCGTAGGCCTTCCGCGGTCACCGCCTCGCGCAACCCCTCCCCACCGGCGACCAGGACGGCCGCGCCCGCGGGTAGCCGTTGCGCCAGCACCCGCGCGGCCGCCTGAGCCGACGTGACGACATCGGGTACCGCCGCGGACACGCCGACCGACGCCAGTCGACGCACAACCTCCGCCGGCGGACGCAGCGCATTGTTGGTGACGTACACCACCCGCATGCCGCGGTCGCGGGCGGCCGCGATCGTCACCGCGGCATGGGGCACAGCCTGCGACCCCCGGTACACCACACCGTCGAGGTCCATCAGGGCGACATCGTGGACGTCGACCAGCGCGGACGATGACGCCGACAGTGGACGCGGACCGCCTGTCATGGCCGGTTGAGTGCGGCTCGGGCGCCCCGCAGGGCCTGGCCGTAATGTCGGAGGTCCGGGCGCATCGCCGCGGCCAGCGCCAGATGCTCCACGGCAGCGCGAAGGTCACCGGTTCGCCGAGCCGCCATCCCGAGCCCGAACTGCGCGTAGTCGTCCGCCGGGTCGTTGTCGACTATCCAGGCGAAGCTCTCCCGCGCGGCGCCGTACTGGCCGGCGTCGAACTGTGCCCGGGCCAGCGCCTCCCGGACGCTGCGGGAGTCCGGCTCGGCGGCGACGGCATGGGCCAGCAGTTGAACCGCGGCGTTGGCATTCCCCCGGTCGAGCAGGGCGACGCCCCGGGTGTACCAGTCGTAGACCTCACCGCCGGGAGTGCCGCCACCAGAACCGCCGACCCCAGCGCCGTTGGCACCAGCGCCGTTGGCACCAGCACCGTTCGCCTCAGGCCCATTCATCCCGGGTCCCTTGTGCCCGCCCGACATCCGCGCCTCCCCTAACCCTCAGGGCCTTCGTGCTCAGGGCCGCCGTGCTCGCAGCGTTGCCGCCACCGATGCACACGTCAGCCGACGCCGATGACGGCCGGACGCATCTTCACAAGGTTCGCCCCCCAGTGTCGCCGGAAACCGGGCGACGCTCCCACCGATCGCGCTGATCGCGCTAGTTCTATACCGACTGTTACCGGCATGGACGCTCAGCGGTCCGGCCGAGCACCACGCCCGGCCGTGGTTCGCCCGCCGGAGACGGCCACGGGGGACGCCCAGCCCCTACGATCGCGGCATGGCTGCTTGCGACCCGGCCCTGCCCACACCCGGCGGACTCGTGCTCGCGCCGTTTCGTGCCCTGCGATATGTGGCCGACGACGGGCCGGATCTGGCGGCGCGGACCGCCCCGCCCTACGACGTGATCGACGCGGCGGGCGTCACCGCGCTGGAGACGACGCATCCGCACAATGTCGTCCGCCTGATCCTGCCCCGTGACACCGACGAGCACTCCCCCGACAGCCGGTACGGCCGTGCCGGGCAGACCCTGCGCGAGTGGATCGCCACCGGCGTCCTGCGCCTCGACGACGCTGCGGCGCTGTACGTGTACGAAGAGGTCCACGGCGACCACATCCAGCGGGGCCTGGTCGGCGCGGTGGCTCTCGCGGACCCGGACGCGGGGATCATCCTGCCGCACGAGAACACCATGGCCGGCCCGGTGGCCGACCGGCTCGCCCTGACCGTGTCCACCGGGGCGAACCTCGAACCGATCTTCCTGCTGTACTCCGGCGGCGGGCTCACCAGCCAGCTCGTGGCGGCGACGGTGGTAACTCGACCATTGCTGACCACCACGACCGATGACGGTGTGTCACACCGCATCTGGGCGCTGACCGACCCGGACGAGCTGGCGAGCATCGCCGGCGATCTGTACGAACGGCGCGCGGTGATCGCCGACGGACACCACCGGTACGCAACCTACCGTCGCTACCAGGCAGACCGCCACGCTGCCGGGGACGGCGCCGGCCCGTGGGATTTCGGCCTGGCCTTCCTTGCCGACGCGCGGGTGTCGGGACCTGCGGTCCACGCGATCCATCGGGTCGTGGCCGGGCTCGACGTGGCGCAGGCCGCTCGTCGAGCCGCTGCGGCATTCTCGGTGACGCAGCTGGACGGCGAGCCGGACCCGACCGGGGTGACCCTGCTCGACGCGCTGGCAGGAGCTGGCACGGACGGCCACGCATTTGTGATCACCGATGGCCGGACGGCGTTCCTGCTGAGCGATCCGGATCCGGCGCTGCTCGCGCAGGTGCTGCCGGCGGACCGGTCAGCCGCCTTTCGCGGGCTGGACGTCACCGTCGCGCATCTCGTGCTGATCACAACGGTCTGGGGTCTGGCCGACACCGAGGACGTGGTCGGCTACCGCCATGACGCGACCACCGCGATCGCCGCCGCGGCGCAGGCCGGCGGGACCGCACTCCTGCTGAACCCGACCCCCGCGGCCGACGTCGCGGCGGTCGCCGCCGCCGGCGAACGCATGCCGCGCAAGTCGACGCTGTTCACACCCAAGCCACGAAGCGGCCTGCTGATCCGTCCGTTGGACGGCCCTTCCCCCGGGTAAGGATCCCGGCGGAAGGATCCGGCGCAAGGATCGACGGAGGTTCAGCCTGGCTCGATCTCGCCGGCCGGTTCGCCCCCCCCGAGCAGCAGCGCCCGCTCGGCGGCGTCGGTCTCCTCGTCGTGGTCCACGGTTGCCACGGAGACGAACCACCGGGCCGCATCGGTCGGACGGCCCGCGGCCAGCAGCGCCTCGGCATAGGCGTACCACAGTCGCGGCGTCCACGGTTCCAATCTGGTGGAAGCCGCCTCATCCTGGAGCAGGAGGACCGCTGCCGCCGGCTCACCCAGATCGCGCCGTGCGCCGGACACAACAATGAGGAGTTCGACCCGGCTCGCCTCGTCGAGTTCGGCCGCGGCCGGATCACGTGCAAGCAGCAAGGCCCGCTCGGGACGCCCGAGCCCGCGCTCTGCATCCGCCATGACGGCGAGGTGGCGAGGAGAACCGTCGAGCCGGCGTGCCGCACGCAGTTCGGCAAGCGCCGTGGTGAACTCCCCCGCGTGGTAGGCGGCAAGCCCAACTGCTTCACGGACCGCGGCGATTCGGGACGCGAGCGCGGAGGCTGCGCGCGCATGGGCAAGAGCAAGCGCGGGGTCATCGTCGAGATAGATGGCTGCGGCGACAAGATGGCGGGCAACCGGTTCGGCACGTGCGGCACCGAGTCCGCGCAGCTCGCGGGTGACCTCGAAGTCCAGGAGTTCGGCGCGTGCCTCATCGGGAAGCGCCGGTGCGGAGGGCCGACCCGATCGCACCAGGGCTCGGCCGCCGCTCGGCGAACGATCCGCGGATGTCGGTGATCCGCCGGACCCCGCGGCCCGGTCACGATCCGATCCAGGCCTTCCACGGTCTGGAACAGGTCTCCCGCGATCCGATCCAGGCCGACCGCGATCCGGAGCAGGCCTTTCGCGATCCGATCCAGGCCTTCCACGGTCTGGAACAGGTCTCCCGCGATCCGATCCAGGCCGACCGCGATCCGGAGCAGGCCTTTCGCGATCCGATCCAGGCCTTCCACGGTCTGGAACAGGTCTCCCGCGATCCGATCCAGGCCTTCCACGGTCTGGAACAGGTCTCCCGCGATCCGATCCAGGCCTTCCACGGTCTGGAACAGGCCTTTCGCGATCCGATCCAGGCCTTCCACGGTCTGGAACAGGCCTTTCGCGATCCGATCCAGGTCTCCCGCGATCCGGAGCAGGTCTCCCGCGATCCGATCCAGGCCTTCCACGGTCTGGAACAGGCCTTTCGCGATCCGATCCAGGCCTTCCACGGTCTGGAACAGGCCTTTCGCGATCCGATCCAGGCCTTCCACGGTCTGGAGCAGGTCTCCCGCGATCCGATCCAGGTCGACCGCGATCCGGAGCAGGTCCCGATGACCTCGTTCCGGCCGGGCGTCCGCCCGGGGTGCCCGTCTGCCGGGAATCCCGGCCGCTCGAGCCATACCCGCTCGAGCCATACCCGTCCGAACCGGGCCCACCCGGCCGCTGGTGGTTCGACCGGGACTGGTCCGGACGCGGCTGCGTCGACGCCGGCCGTTGTGGGACGCGACCAGCGGTGTTCCGGTCACCGCTCCGTTCGTCGCGAGGCCGATCGTCGCGAGGCCGATCGTCGCGAGGCCGATCGTCGCGAGGCCGATCCTCCCGACGTGGAGCGGAGCGGTAGGGCGCGGTTGCCGGCTGAGGCCGCCGCTCGCCATCCGGCCCACGACGCCGATCTGTCGACCGGTCCGTCGGACGATCGCCAGCACCACGACTCTGGGGCGAGCTCTGGAACGTTCTGGCGGCGCGCTGACCACCGGTGGACGCAGCGCCTCCCCCGGACTGCGTACGGCGCCGGTCACCACCGGCGGCAGGACGCCCGTCGCCGGACGCACGGGGCCGGTCGGCACCGCGGGGCCTATCGGCAAAACGATTGTCAGTACCGCGGCTACGGGGCGCATCACTTCGTGACGTCGGCCGGCTCTGCCCGGAGCGTTCACCTCCTGCGGTGAAAAACTCCCGCCGGTCAGACGATCCACGCCCGCGATCCCCGGTAGGTGATCGCGACGGCCGGGCCGACGGCGCGCCAGCCTGTCCGCGTTCATTCTGTCTCGGTCTGTCCGACTGTCTCGGTCTGTCCGACCCTGCCCTGTCCGACCCGGCTCCCACCGGCCTCGCTCGATTCGAGGCCGGACGCTGAGCTGACCAGCCGCCGGACTGGCGCTGACCCGTTCGATCGGAGCTGCGATCCTCGCCCGAGCGCTGCACTGCGCCTCGTGTACCTGCGGACCGAGCTGACGGGCGATCGGCATCGTCGTGGTGCCGGCCGGCGGAGCCTCGCCCGCCTCGCGCCTCGCGGGCCTCGCGCCACCGCTGCTGCGCCTGCCCATCGTTCGAGGTCCGGGTGCCAGCGGTCCGGGATCTGCCGCGGCCGGCCGCGGCCGGGCGACGCACCGTTGTGCCGGTCTGTGCGGTTCGTGTCTTCGGTGTCGTCGGTGGCTTCGATGTGGCGGCCTCAGCCGCGCTGTCTGGCTGGCGGCGACCCGGGCGAGCGGCTTCGCCGTTGTTCTTCTCCACGCAGTTCTCTCCCTCGACCGGTGCCATCCATGCCCGCGTCGGTGCCGGCTTCGTAACAAAAAG